>JAJRWJ010000274.1 GCA_024276805.1 Gammaproteobacteria bacterium | reverse complement strand
CTCGGTGCCGGTGTCAGCGGTGCGTTCAGTGCCGGTGTCGGAGGAGGTCTCAGTGCTGGTATCAGCGGTGGCGTGAATGTCGGCGCCAGTGTGGAGACGGGTGTTTCCGGTGGCTTGAGTGGTGGTTTGACGACAGCACTGGATGTCACGCCGCCGGCATTCAGTTTTGGTGCGTCGGCGGCACTGGGAACCTCCATTCCCGGCGCGTTTTCCGCAGACCTCAACAGAGGCGGCGGGATTTCCGCTGGCAGCATCGTTTCCGGCGCCGTGCAGTTGCGTGGTGGTGCTACAGCCACGGCCTCGGCGGGTGCGGCATTTGCTGGTTCCGCAAGCACCAGCGCAACGGCGCAGGCCAGTATCGGATTCGATTGACAGGAGAACCTGAATGCCAGTATTTATCAATGAAGTCAGCGTGGAAGTCCCGCAGGTCGTTCCCGAAACACAGTCGCAGTCGGTGGAAGATCGTATGCCTCTCTCGGCGCCGGAATTCACCCTGCTGCAAACCCTGGCGCTGCTGGAAGAACGCCGGCAACGCCTGCAGTTCGATTGACCGTTGCAGACTGTAAGATATGAGTGAAGAGGCGTTCGTCAGTGGCCGACCCATTATCCGGGTCGATGGCGAGGAAGACAGTGACATGACCCAGGCCCTGACCGCGTTCGTCGTCAACAGTCCCCTGAACGGCATGGCGCACGCCGAGCTAACGCTGAGCAACTGGGTGCAGACGGGAGAGTCCGGGGATCCTGGCTATGGTTTCCAGGACACTGGTTTCGGCAAGGTGGTGGAAATTATGCTCGGCGAGGAGCAACCTGTGACAATTTTCAGCGGAGCAATCACGGCTTTGGAAGAACGCTATGGCGAAGGCGCCCCGCAATTGATTGTGTTGCTTCAGGATGCCCTGCATCTGCTGGCAAGAAAGCGCAACAACCGGGTTTTCGAAGAGCAGTCGCCGGATGATATCGTCCATGCCATTGCCGCTGAATTCGGTTTGTCGGCCGATGTCAATGTGAGCACGGTCATCGCCACGCATCACCAGGTCAATGAAAGTGATCTGGCCTTTTTACTGCGTATACTGGGCGGTTATGACATGGCGCTGCGCATCGACGACGGTACATTGCGCGCCCGACCGGAACAGGCGGATCCGGAACCTCTTGAACTCAGCGCCCAGGATAGCGCCCTGCAGGTGCGGTTGATTGCCGATGTCAACCATCAGGCGAAAACGATCCAGGTGAAAGGCTTCAATCCCGACAACAACGAATCCGTCAGTGAACAGGCCGACGGGCTGGAACAGCCACCCGCCGGTATTACCGCGGCAGACGTGCTGGATGAATTGAGCTGGCCCGGGGAAGATATCGTACCGCAGCCGTTCCCGAGATCCCAGGGCGAGGCGGAGGCTTTCGCCAAAGCCCATTTTCACCGTCAGGCGAAGCGTTTCATCAGTGGCGATATCCGCTGTATCGGCGAGCCAGCCATGAAAAGCGGCCGGGAAATCAGCCTGCAAGGGGTGTCGCCACGGTTTCGGGGCACCTATCAGGTCGTCCATTGCGTGCATCGCTTCGATACCGCAACGGGTTATGAAACACATCTTAAAATCAATCGTCCGGACGGGCAGACATGACTATGCTGACACCCCATGCCATTGGCCAGATGCAGACTCTGCATCTGGCGAAAGTCACAGACAACGCCGACCCGGATGGCCGGGGGCGCATCAAGGTCATGCTGCTGGCGACGGAGCTGGAACTGTGGGCCAGCGCCGTGGTGCCGTCAGCGGGGCCTGGCTATGGCTTCAGTTGTCTGCCCAAGGTGGATGAAACAGTCGTTCTGGCCTTCATCACACCGGATCAGCCACTGTTGCTGGGCAGTATCTGGAGCGGTCAGAACAGTGTCCCGGACGCGGCCGACCCGCAGCAGGATCATTATGTCGTGCAGACCCCGGCTGGCACGATCATGGAATTTGACGACAGCGACGGGCCGAAAATGGAAATCCGCACCCCGCAGGGATTCAGGATCAGCGTGACCGACGGCAATGGCGGGGAAGTGGAAATCAATCGTGGCGAGCAGAATATCAAAATGACCAGCAGTGAAGTCAGCATCAACAGCAGCGTCAAGGTGAGCATTCAGGCGAGCATGGTCAATATCAGCGCCAGCATGGTGCAGGTCGACGCCGGGATGTCCAAATTCAGCGGTGTGCTGCAGGCAGACACAGTGATCGCCAACAGTGTGGTCGGGACTTCCTATACGCCGGGGGCGGGAAACATATGGTGACAGTGATGAAAAAACAGCAAGCCTGCAGTTGCAGACAAGGGAAAGCGTCATGGACATGATCCGGAATATTCATGCCGTGCGCCTGTTCACACCCTATTTCAGCCAGAATCCAGGCGCCAGCCTGCACCGTTATTTTGAAGCGGAATTCGTGCAGCGCTTTCAACGCGACCTGCAGCGCCATCAGCTGCAGCTGCCTGCCGCGCAGCAATGGCGGGAATCCGACCGCTTCAGTGAGCACGACGACAAGCTGGTGTTGCGCCTGCCGATGCACAGAAGCTTCTATCTGGTGTGCTGCGAAATCGTCTGCGACCGGCTGGGAACCCCGGCGCTGGACCCGCAAAAAATCGCCTCTGCCGGCTTTGTCATCCGCCGTCTGACACAGAATGGTGAGCAGGGCTGGATGCTGGAAGACGATCAGGCGCTGGGCTGGGAACCCGCCAGCACTGGCCTGCGCGACCCGGACGTGCATCGTCGCCTGTGCCGGGACGGCACCCTGCATGCACGCGATCCCGTCGCCACCTATACCGGTGAGCAGACCCATCCGCTGCACCCGCTGAAAATTGAAGATGAAAACGGCAAGTGCCATACCCTGTTGTTTGGCTACGTGCCGCTGGGGGGAAGTTATATGCTGCGCCTGCAGCAAGGCCAGGAGGCCTTCGACGAGGCGTCGTTGCAGGAATTCAAAGCGGCTGCAGGGGAACAGCTGCCCTGGCCCTATGGCCTGCGCAAGCCCTTGCAGAAAACCTGGCGAGCGGAATATGCCCGGCCCGTGGAACGGGGCATACCCGGCAGGGAATTTTTCGAGTTGCTGCGTATGTTGTTCAATCGCTATCACCTCGGTGAGTCCGGAATTGCCGAAAACCGGGCCTTGCAGGAATTGACCGAGGGCATCTATTTCTATGACCAGAGCGCCGCACCGGCAAGCCTGACTCCGGCTGATTTTACCGACTATAGCCGCGATGACTTCAGCCGCTGGCGCAAATACAGTTTGTGGTCCTGGCTGCAGCGGCATTTTTCCGACGCGGAAAACAGGCTGCTGCAATGGCTGGTGAAACAGGAACAGAAAATCGATCCGCAAAAGGGACTGGACAATGTGCTCTTCGACAAACTGCCATCGCGTTCCGGCGCAGGCGATCTGCGCTATTCGTTGTATCTGACAGCGGGTGATGCCCGGGACTTCCGCACGCTGCTCGATCAGCGGGTACTGGACCAGGCGCTGAGTACGGCAAGGGAAATTCCGTTGCCAAAATTCCAGCAGGGTAGCGACGATGTCTACCAGATCGTACCTTTTGCCAGGGTGCTGGAGGACAGCGGCCGGCAGCGCATCTTCTGGGCGGATCAGGATAGCCGCAGCGAGAAATTCCGTGTCGCCGCACCATTCGCCCCCGAGGCCAGCCGACCGTCCTTGATTCAGATGCCGTCGCTCAGTGATTTGCGCAAGGGACTCGCCAGGGGCGTCAGCATGATCACGCCACCGGATACCTTCAACCTGCTCAACGCCCTGAATCTGAAAAAGGGCGCCAGTGAAGATGTATTGCCGGATGGGGCG
>JAJRWJ010000273.1 GCA_024276805.1 Gammaproteobacteria bacterium | reverse complement strand
CATGGCAATAAGGCGATCAAAAATCTCAAAATCAAAATGCAAGAAGTGGAGGAGGTCTAAATGAAACAATATGCCTTTTTGGAGGATAAAGACCAGCAAGCCTTGTTGTACTGGCATCGATGGTTGGATAAAAATCGTGGTGACCGCGCCCGTCTGCGCCGGGCGGAAGCGCCTGAAGATATTTTACTGACTGATGCATTTTTTCATTTTCTGACACAAATGCCTGAACCAGAACGCTGGCGGAATAAAATACTGGTCAGTGCATGTGTTGCCGGGGTGTTATCGCATGTTAAGGCCAACAAACAAAACACAAGTCGGATTAATAAAAACAGACAAGCCACTTTCGCCGAGCAACTGGCTACCCCGATGGAAGGAAAAAGCAAAGCGCCGATGAGCGAGTTGCGTTTTCAACAGTTACAAAAAAGTAAAACTATCGATGAATTTTACCGCCGTATTTTGCGCGCCATTCGTTTGCTGGATGGCAATGTCAATATTCTCTCGGTCGCCAATGACATTATTCATTGGCATCGCGAGTTTGAATACAACATCGACCGAAATCCCAGTAAACGTCTGGCAGTACGCTGGGCAACGGATTATTTCACTGCTTTAGCCAAAATCAAATCCTAAACGACAAGGAGATAAAAATGAGCCGTTTTATTCAATTACATTTGTTAACCGCCTATCCACCCGCCAACCTGAATCGTGATGATATGGGCAGTCCAAAAACAGCCAAAATGGGCGGTTATGATCGCTTGCGGGTGTCTTCACAGTGCCTGAAAAGAACCTGGCGAACGTCCGAACAATTTAAAGAGGCGTTGGCCGGTCATATTGGTACACGTACCAAAGAAATGGGCGTTAAAGTTTATGACTATTTGGTGAATAAAGGCATTGATCATGATAAAGCTCTGGAATGGACTAAACCGATAGCAAGTGTTTTTGGCAAACTAAAACAATTATCTAAAAAAGATAAAGACGCATTAAAGAAATTATCTGAAGCCGATAGAAAAAAGAAAGAGCTGGAAGAAGTTGAAATTGAACAGTTGGCGTTTTTTGACAGTGAAGAAGAAAAGGTAATATTTTCCTTGCTGGATAAGTTGATAGAGCGTGATTCGGCGCCTGAAAATGATGAATTGAACATTCTTCGGCAAAAAGTCAGTGATGTGGATATTGCCTTATTTGGCCGAATGCTGGCCTCGTCGCCAGCATTCAATGTTGAAGCGGCCTGTCAGGTGGCCCATGCCATCAGCGTTCACCCGGTTGTGATTGAAGATGATTATTTCACTGCTGTGGATGATTTGAATAGCGGTCTTGAAGACATGGGTGCTGCCCACATCGGCGAGACCCGCTTTGCCGCCGCTTTGTTTTATTCCTATATCTGCATCAATAGTGAACTGCTTATTGAAAACCTGGGGGGTGATAAAGCTTTAGCCAACAGAGCCATTCGCGCTCTGACTGAAGCTGCCGTTAAAGTCGCGCCGCAAGGTAAACAAAACAGTTTTGCATCGCGCGCATATGCTTCTTTTGTCCTGGCGGAAAAAGGTGATCAACAGCCACGCTCTTTATCCGTTGCCTATTTGAAACCGGTTATGGAAAGGGAAAGCCAGGATTTTGAGGCTGACGCGATTGCTGCACTGATCAAACAAAAAGACAGTTTTGATAAGGTCTATGGCGATTGTGCAGATAAGCGCTATGAGTTGAATGTGCCGAAAGAAGAAGGCAGTCTAAACGAACTCCTTGATTTTGTCGGCCAGTAAAGGGAAGCGTTATGGACTATCTTGTATTCCGTTTATATGGTGCGCTGGCAAGCTGGGGAGAAATTGCGGTAGGTGAAAGCCGTCATACTGCGGCTTATCCCAGTAAATCAGCCATTATGGGTCTTTTGGGGGCGGCGTCAGGTCTAAAACGGGATCATGAGGTGGCCCAAGAGCAATTGCAACAAGGTTACGAACTGGCTGTCGAAGTATATAGTACGGGACAATTGCTGCGCGATTACCAGACCACACAAGTTCCAGATTCAGTCGGCAAGTTTAACTATCATACCCGGCGCGATGAGCTGGTGCTGGGGAAAGAACGTTTAGGCACCATTTTATCCAGCCGCGAATATCGCTCTGATATGTTAGCGCTGATTGCAATCAAGGCATTAAATGATGCCCCGTATGGTTTGACTGAACTTAAAGAACACTTATTGAAGCCCAAATTTCATCTGTACCTGGGCCGTAAATCCTGCCCGCTATCGGTGCCTCTTGATCCGCAACTCATCAAAAACAAAGCCAACTATTACGCCGCTTTTAAAGCCTATCAACACAAGCAGATGTTACCTACGCAAGAACAGACGCAAGGCGAGTTATCCAGGCGGGACTCGATATGGCTAGGGCAACCTAAAGACCGCCACTATTATTGGGAAGGACAAGCCGAAGATTTTTCCGACACACTGGATTTAAGCCGCAGGCAAACCCGAATTCGTCATGACCAGCCGCGTTCGAGAAAACGCTGGCAGTTTTCACCCCGTCATGAACACATGCTTTATATTCAGGGAGGGGAATAATGTATTTTTCCAGAGTCAGATTGCGTCCTGAATTGCTCCAGTCCAGCCAGCTCAATCGAGTATTGCAAGGCAATGTCTATGGTATTCATCGACTACTCTACGACTTGTTCAGGACGGATGAACGCAACTTTATTTTTCGGGAAGAAATAGCCAGGGCGCAATTAGGTCATGCAAAGGCGGTGAGAGGTGAACCGGTTTATTATCTGGTTTCAACGGAAAAACCCAATGTCGATAATAACCCCTTGTTCATCGTTGACGTTAAATCCTATCAACCCCAACTTGAACAGGGGCAGATTCTCACCTATGATTGCCGGGTAAATCCCGTGGTAACCAAATATGGTAAAAAGCACGATGTGGTGATGGATGCTCAATTAGTCTTTCTCAAATCAGCCATCCAACATTTCAAACTGGAGAATCAATTGCCGGAAAATCCTCACAAATCGGATTATATAACACAGTTACTGGCACATGAGCATCAAGCCATTAATGAATATTTAACCGAGCAGTTACAAAATGATCTTGCCTATGCCGAACAGTTGGAACAGGTAACCACCACGAGGGAAAAACTGGAATGGGCAATCAAGGCCAGAATCGATCAAGCATTGGTTACCTGGTTTGCCCGACAAGGAGAGCAGCGCCCCAATAGGTATTCTGGTGGCTTCCAATTAACCGAAGATGGGCGAGGCATTAAAAAATTTCAAGCGGCCGGCTATCAATGGCATGCCATACCCGAAAAAGGCAAGAGAGCAGGTTTTAGTTCGGTCGATTTAACAGGTGAATTGCAAATTACCGATTTGGAAGCTTTTAAATACACTTTATTTAATGGATTAGGGCGTTCCAAAGCCTTTGGTTGTGGTTTGTTGATGATTAGAAGGGTGTGATTTTTTTCATTCTCACACTCCCTTTTCTCTGATTTATACGACTTAAACAGTAACCGCTGGAAATCCATCAGCCTGTTCAAAATTTAATGTTCCCCGATTCCAGATACTGCCACCACTCAAACCCATCGCCATGAAAGAACGCGTATCCATGGTCCTTATCGAAAAGGGCCAGAAGCCTGGTTGGAACGAAAATTTCAAGATATGGCGCAATTGGAATCACTGATCATTCAGCCAGAGCCTGTCTTGTATTTTCGTAAAGAGAAAGAAAAACGCAGTGGCAAAATACAGCCTGTTTTATTTGATGGCATTTTGAGAATAACCAAACCGGAAGCCTTTACACACACATTTAAATCAGGTGTCGGGCCGGCCAAGGCATTTGGTTGCGGTCTACTTTCCATCGCAAAAACATAATGCTATAGTCCGTCTGACAAACAGTCAGACAAAAGGTGCAATATGAGAATTACAGCAAGAATAGATGATAGCTATGAAAGAAAAATCAAGGCTATCCAACAAGCAACGCATCTCAACACTACCGAGATTATCAAACAGGCGATAGATTTATTGTATGAAAAAACGGAAATGAGCGCCAAGGAGAAAAACCTGAAATTGTTACAAATGTTGGCTGGTATTGGTGAAGGACCGGAGGATTTGTCAGAAAACTATAAGGAGTATCTGAATCATGGATGGAAAGAAAAATATGATCTTGACTGATACCGGGATCTGGTGTGCGCATTTTTAATGCTAGAGACAAACACCATTTACAAGTAGAACGTATCATGAAAGACTTGGACGAAGGTCTGATTACAACGTGGCCGGTTGTAACTGAAAGCAGCTATTTGTTAGGGAAAGCCTTGGGTGTATCTAGTCAGCTGCGTTTTCTTTTCGCATTGGAGTACGAATATATCTCAGTGGCTGAAATCCGTGCAGAGCATTTGAAACGCATTCGGCAATTGGTTGAAAAATACGCTGATTTACCGATGGATCTGGTTGATGCATCGCTGGTTATTCTTGCTGAAGAACTAGGTCATGGTCG
This sequence comes from Gammaproteobacteria bacterium, assembly GCA_024276805.1. Taxonomy (GTDB): domain Bacteria; phylum Pseudomonadota; class Gammaproteobacteria; order Methylococcales; family Methylomonadaceae; genus JANEMG01. The sequence continues at coordinate 965 of JAJRWJ010000273.1, read as the reverse complement.
CATTCTTTCTACCGATCTACGTGACTTTCATTGTTACCGTTGGAAAAACCATCGACCCTTTCAAAACTTGTTTTTGCCCGATTCCTGATGCTGCCACCACTCAAACCCATTGCCATGAAAGAGCGCGTATCCATGGTCTTTATCGAAAAAGGCCAGATCGATGTTAAGGATGGTGCTTTTGTCGTAATCGACGAGACTGGCATCCGCACCCATATTCCGGTCGGCAGCATTGCCTGTATCATGCTGGAGCCAGGGACGCGTGTTTCCCATCATGCACGGCTTTGGCCGCCAGAGCCGGAACACTGCTGGTCTGGGTGGGAGAGGCTGGGGTTCGATTGTATGCCTCCGGGCAACCGGGCGGGGCGCGTTCCGATCGTTTGCTGTATCAGGCAAAATTGGCGCTGGATGATACGGCGCGATTGAAAGTCGTGCGGAAGATGTATGAAATTCGGTTTGGTGAAAAACCACCGGAAAGGCGCAGTGTCGAACAGTTGCGAGGTATCGAGGGAGCGCGTGTAAAAAAAACCTATCAACTGCTCGCAAAACAGGCTGGCGTAACGTGGAAGGGACGCCGCTATGATCCGGCACAATGGGATAAAAGTGATATGCCCAACCGCTGCATCAGCTCTGCCACGGCCTGTTTGTATGGCATCAGTGAAGCGGCGGTTCTGGCGGCTGGATATGCGCCGGCCATTGGTTTCATTCATACCGGCAAACCACTGTCATTCGTTTACGACATCGCCGACTTGTTCAAATTCGACGACATCATTCCCCATGCCTTCAAGATTGCCGCAAAAAATTACCACGATCCGGAACGCGAAGTACGCCTGATGTGTCGCGATATTTTTCGGCAGAGTAAAATCCTCAAAAAAATCATTCCCATGATAGAAGAAGTACTGGCGGCCGGTGAACTGGAACCGCCCAAGCCTGCCAAGGAATCCGTTGCACCAGCCATTCCCAACCCT
>JAJRWJ010000272.1 GCA_024276805.1 Gammaproteobacteria bacterium | reverse complement strand
GGAAATTGCATGGAAAGTGCTTTATTACAGCCAAAAAGCCGGCAATGTCGATTTCTCCGATTATATCTGTATTGCAGTATGAAAATAAAAAAAGGCTACTATACTTTTGTTGAAAAGAAAAATTGCTTGATTTTAGAGACGAGGCGAAACTTGTACTTTTGCATTGGAAATACAAACAAAGTTGTTATAAGGGGCTGGTTATGAGCTGGTTTAGTGGAAAGAAAATGCCTGTCCTCGGTGTCGATATCAGTACTGCGGCGGTAAAGATACTGGAGCTGAGTAAAGCCGGGGCTCGCTATCGGGTAGAGAGTTATGGCGTGGCGCCTTTACCCCAGGATGCGATTATTGACAAAAATATTGCCAATATCGATATCATCAGTGATGGTATCAAGATAGCGTTGAAACAGTCCGGGAGCCGTGTCTAACATGCCTGTGTCGCCGTTGCCGGCTCTTCGGTAATGACTAAAATGATTACCATGCCTGCAGCACTGGCCGAAGAGGATATTGAAAATCAAATTCTGGTTGAGGCCGACCAGTATATCCCTTATTCGCTTGATGAAGTGCGCCTGGATTTCGAGGTTTTGGGCGAAAATGAAAGCAACAAGGAAATGGTGGATGTGCTGCTGGCTGCATCGCGACGGGAGAATATCGATGATCGCGTGGAAGCGTTGGCGAAAGCCGGGTTGAAGGCCAAAATTGTCGATGTGGAGGCTTTCGCCATGGAAAATGCTTTTTCCCTGCTGGCCGAGCAATTGCCGGATGGCGCTGAAGCCCAAACCGTTGCGATAGCCGATGTCGGAGCAACGATGGCCACCCTCAATGTGGTGCACAATTCCCGGATCGTGTATACCAGAGAGCAGGGCTTTGGTGGCAAACAATTGACCGAGGAAATACAGCGCCGTTATGGGCTTTCCTACGAGGAAGCGGGGCTGGCAAAAAGGCATGGCGGTTTACCAGACAATTACATTACCGATGTTCTAGAACCCTTCAAAAAGGCGACTGTGCAACAGATCGCCCGCTCTTTGCAGTTCTTCGTTTCATCCAGTGCCAACCGGGGCGTTGATTGTATCGTTCTGGCCGGTGGTTGCTCATCCATACCGGGATTGACCAAAATGGTCGAGCAGAGTCTGGGAGTAACGGCAATTGTTGCAAATCCATTTATCAACATGGCTTTGTCAGGTCGGGTCAAACCTCAGAGTTTGAGTAATGACGCCCCGGCGATGATGATTGCCTGTGGCCTAGCATTAAGGAGTTTCGACTGATGGCGAAAATAAATCTGCTTCCCTGGCGGGAAGACCTGCGCAAACAGCAGCAGCAAGATTTTTTGATGGGAATTGGTCTGGCCGTGATAGGTACGCTAATGATTCTTGGCGGGGTGCATATGTATATCGAAGGGTTGAAGGATTACCAGAGTATGCGCAATCAATTGCTGGAGTCCGAAATCACGGTGTTGAACAGGAAAATAAAGGAAATCAGGGATATTGAACAGAAGAAAAACAAGCTTTTGACAAAAATCGAAGTTATTCAGCAATTGCAGGAAAGCAGGCCGCAGATAGTGCACTTGTTCGATGAACTGCCGCGAACCACTCCGGAAGGTGTTTTTCTGACGACTTTCAAGCAGGCCGGAAACAATTTGACCTTCAATGGCAAGGCGCAGTCCAATGCCCGTGTTTCCGCCTATATGCGAGCCATCGAAATGTCTCCATGGCTTACTGCGCCGCGTTTGAATGTCATTCAGGGCAAAGAGAAGACCTCCAGTACCCAGATGAGTGATTTTACCTTGCTGGCGCAGCAGGGCAACAAAAAAGCCAATGAGAAATCGGGGAAAGGGTCATGAACTTATCTGAAGTAAATTGGGATTTCAATGCGGCAGGCACATGGCCTCTGCCAATTAAAATTGTTACCGCGGTAATTATCTGTACTGCAGTAGCGGGTGGCTGGATTTACTACGACACGATGGACCAGTTGACGGATCTGGAAGGTTTTGAGCAAAAGGAGCAGGAACTGCGTCTGGCCTTTGAAAACAAACAGAAAAAAGCCGTCAATCTACAGGATTATCGGGATCAGCTGAAGCAGATAGAGGCATCCCTGGGAGAAATGTTGCGGCAGATGCCAACCAAGGCCGAAGTTGCCAGTCTGCTGGTGGATATTTCCCAAACGGGGCTTGCCAGTGGTCTGGAATTTCGCTTGTTCAAGCCGGCTGGCGAAATTCGCAAGGAGTTCTATTCCGAACTGCCGATCAATATTCAGGTAATCGGGAAATTTGAAGAACTCGGTCTGTTTGTCAGTGGCCTGGCATCACTGCCCCGCATTGTCACGGTGCACAATGTCAATATCACGCCAATCAGGGACAGTGATGTCATGCAGATGAATGCGACGATAAAAACCTACAGCGAAGGCGAGAATGAAACCAAGCAAGCGAAAAAGAAAAATAGAAGGAGAAGGAAATGATAAGACTGTCAGAGTTAGGAAAGCTTGTCGACAAGATGCTGCAGTGCCTGATTGCAGGTTTCCTTCTGTTATTCATAGCAGGCTGTGTCAATGATGATGTCTCTGACTTGACGACTTACATGGCCAAAGTGAAAGCCAGACCAAAGGGGAAAATAGCACCCTTGCCGGAAATCAAGATCGTCGAACCGTTCATTTTCAAACCGGCTGGTCTGCGCGATCCATTCCGTCCGGTGGAAAGACTCGATGAGCCCGAAGACATCGAGGTTTCAGCAGGCACGGGGATAAGGCCAGACACCAGTCGCCGCAAGGAGGAGCTGGAACTCTACTCTCTCGACACCTTGAGAATGGTTGGTACATTATCGATGAATTCAGGTTTGTGGGGGTTGGTCAAGGCCAGC
>JAJRWJ010000271.1 GCA_024276805.1 Gammaproteobacteria bacterium | reverse complement strand
GTGATGAAAATCGGCAAAGGTCAAGACACAATCGGGATACTGTTCGGCGATAATGCGTACCAGATTCAAGCCGGCGCTGGCGATTTTGTTGCGCTGGCAGGCAATCATGTGATGGAGTTGATAATTTCGCAGCGGCGAGCGCAGTTTTTTGATTCCCGTGTTGAGCAGGCCGGGGGCGTTCAAGCCTCCCAGGGCAGCGATGATGTTCTCGTAAAGAGGGCGCTTTCTGCGCCAATTGATGGCGATGACGATGGCATCGGGTTCAGGACAATATTGGCACAGAATATCCTTGACCCGCAGCAAAGGATCCGCCGGGCAATTCAGGGCGCGCTTGTTCTGCAGAAAACGTTCCGTCGCCTCGGCGTACAGCACTTCGCCCAGCTGGTCGACGATCGCCAGCGCCGGATCATGATAGGTAATGGATAAACCGATGTAATATTTCATCCAGTCATTACAGAAAGTCGGGATTTCAGGATGCTGCAGCGCGGGAAATTTCTTGCTGCCTGCGCAACTGTCTCGCCCTGTCCGGTAGAAAGGTCTTTTGCTCTGGGAGCGTTTTCCTCAGGTGGCGCTCCAGCAGGCCAAAGTCACCCAGTATTTCCGGAAACTGGCGATGCACCCGCCGATAGGCGCGTACCTCGATATCGATGGCCTGTTGCAGCGTCAAGTCGTCCCGCCGCGAAAAATTGTCCGGGCCCGTCTGTGTGTAGGACCCGAGTAAATACCGCAGCACCTGCAGGCGAGTGCCCTGCAACATATGATTGACGGAAAGATGTATGGCAATGCTGTCCAGCAGCGGCGATTCCGGACTGCGCCGCAAAACCTCCAGCCGTTCAATCTTCGAGGCCAGCAGCTGGCGCCAGGAAAACAGCTGCCAGCGGGCGTAATCCCGTTGCGCAATATTTTTTCTCTGCACCCGGATCTGGTCAGCGAAATGTGTGTATTGCCCGCAGAGTGAAAAATATTCGGCGATGACAGCCCAGTATGCGGGACTGCCAATCCGCTTGCGCCGAACGGCTATCGCCTGTGCAGCAGGCAGAAACCGCCAGAACAGCAGCGCATTTTTACGCGTCAGAATGCGCAACAGATACTTGAATTTTTCGCTGCCGGCCCGGTAGTCGCTCTGCAAGTCAGGATCGATCAGCTCCAGGTGACGCATGACCCGGGTAAAATAGGCACGGGGATGATAGATTTCCTCAAGAATGCGCAGATAATTCCGTTCCGCCTGTTTGACAGAAAAATTGTAGGGGATGAAATTGATCACACCATCGGAGTTGTTGCCGCTGCTGGGCTGGATATAGCGCCCTTCACGCTGCATTCTCGCCATCAGTCCGGTACAGGGCAACGCATTCAACAACCCGGCCATGACGATCGGGGCGTTGCTGGCGTTGACGAAATCGACGAATTCCTGCACAGACGCATCGCTGTCATGATCGAATCCGTAGATCATGCCCATCATCACGCCGGCGCCGGTCTGTTCCGAAATACCGCGCAGCTTCCTGACCAGACTCTGGCTGCCGCGCAGGTTCTGGGTTTTACCGGTTTCCAGCAACGCCGCCCGATTGGGTGTTTCCACCCCGTAAAAACCGTTGATAAAGTTGGTCTTGCGCAGCCAGCGACGCACCTCCGCCATCACTGGCGAATCATCGGCGAGGCGCAGCGTCAATTCCGTATACTTGGGGTGATGACAGCCAATCTCCTCACCGATACTGTACAGATTTTTCAACACCACCAGCGCCTTTTTCGGATTACCGATAAAATTATCATCGACGACGAATACCGGCCCGGTCCATCCCAGCTCCATCATCTGCCGGAAAGAATCAGCGGTCCTGTCCCGGGGCGTGACCCGGTAGGCTCTGCCAAACCGTGATGGAATGTCACAGAACTCGCAGTTTTCCGGGCAGCCACGACTGATCTGAACGGCCATGTGAACATAATTTTGCAGATTGATCGCGGCATAATCCGGCTGAAAAAACTGTTCCGGCGCATAGCTGCCACCTTGATAGTATTTTTTTGCCTGCCCCTTTTGCAAATCCTGAAGCAGGATATCGATAATCCCTTCGGCCTCGTTTTCCAGCAGATGATCCGCCAATTCCATCAACGGTGAATTGGGCGTAATGGCGGTGCCGCCGACGATCAGAACCTTGCCAGCCCTTTTTATCTCGGCGGCATGCCGGCACAGACTCTGTTCCTGTGCCAGCATGCCACCCATATAGACATGCTCGGCGTCGCCGATCAGCTCCAGCAAAGGTCTGGGATCGACATTCCTGTCGATCAACAGCAATTCTTCATAATAGGGTTTCAGATGATTGAACAGCACCATCAGACCAAGCGGCGGAAGCAGTCTTTTCGGCAAACCGAATTCCCCCGGAGGAGCATACATGCGCAAGCTTTTGGCATAACTCCAGAAGGTATCCCGGGTATCGAATTCAGGATAGATCAGGACAGCTTTATGGCCAATGTTTTCAATCATACACATACCCCGAATTTTCCGACCGACCGCTGATTTCCCACAGCAGACAGACAAGGACGAACACGGCCATGCATGCCACTGCACATTGCTGCTGATCGCATTGCCCTGGCGCGGATTCGGACTGCTTTAGCGTTCCGGCACAAGGATGTGCCGGCATTATCAATGGCCACAAGCCATTGATAATGAATAAAACAGCCAATGCGATTGACTGTTTTAATTACTATAACTATCCCATGAATGGGGTTTTATGGCCTCTGAGCATGTAATTGAATCGTGCCACAAAAGCACTGCCTTTGCCAGCCCTGAGTAACAGGCCCGGAGGAAAAAGGTGTT
>JAJRWJ010000270.1 GCA_024276805.1 Gammaproteobacteria bacterium | reverse complement strand
GATCATGGCCTGGCCGGTCTGCGACGAAGCTGATCAATGAAGCATAGCTGTGACCGTCGGCACGGGGTTTCAATTCATCCAATAACCGGCACAGTTCGCGCACCAGGTCAATGTTGGTTTTTTCCTCGTTACCGCCAATATTGTAGACTTCGCCCGGTTCGCCCTTTTCCAGTACTGCTCTGATAGCCGCACAGTGATCCCCGACATACAGCCAGTCACGACGGTTTTTTCCATCCCCATAGACAGGAATCTGTCTGCCATTCAGGGCATTCAGCAGGGCCAGTGGAATCAGCTTCTCCGGGAACTGGTAGGGTCCATAGTTGTTGGAGCAGTTGCTGGTCAGAACCGGTAGTCCATAGGTATGATGATAGGCGCGGACCATATGGTCGGCAGCGGCCTTGGAAGCGGAATAGGGGCTGTTCGGCGCATAGGGGTGCCGCTCGGTAAAAGCCGGTTCCTCCAGTGTCAGGGATCCATAAACTTCATCGGTGGAGACATTGAGAAAACGAAACCCGGCCTGCCGGTCTGGATCAAGCCCTTCCCAGTAACTTTTTACCTCTTCCAGCAGATTGAAAGTACCCACGACATTGGTCTTTATGAAATCATCGGGGCCGCGTATGGAGCGATCCACATGGCTTTCCGCGGCGAAATGAACGATGGCCCTTGGCCGATACTGTTGCAGCAGTCTGGCTGTCAATGCCCGATCGCCAATATCCCCCTGAACAAAAATATGTCTGGGATTTTGTCTCTGTGCTTCCAGGTTTTCCAGGTTTCCCGCATAGGTGAGTTTGTCCAGGTTGACGACCCTGCCGTTTTGATGCTGGTCCAGCCAGTCATTGACAAAGTTGGCGCCAATGAAGCCTGCGCCGCCGGTGACCAGGATTAGCGAATTGCTGTAATCGTTAGTATGGGCATTCATTGTTGATCATCGGGATTGCTTATCAAACATGGACGGCAAATATTTTTCCCGCACTAAATAATAAATGTAGAGTGTATTGGTCAGTAAATATCTTTTCCATAACCGCCGCGGTTCACTGCATAACCGATGCAGCCATTCCAAACCAGACTTCTGCATCCAAAGCGGTGCCCGTTTTATCTCACCGGCAAAAAAATCGAATGCGGCGCCAACACCTATCAAAACAGCAGGAATATGTTTGTGATAAGCCTGCATCCAGAGTTCCTGCTTCGGACATCCCAAACCTACAAAAACAATCGCGGCACCGCTGGAATTTATCCGTTCAACAACTTCCTTCTCTACCACTGGCTGCTCAGCAAGCTGCGGCGGCGATTCGATGCCAGCAATTGTCAATCGTGGGAATTGTAGCGTTAATTTTTCTTGCACGACTTTAGTCACTGAAGCAGTTCCCCCATAGAAATAGATGGGGATATCCAACTCCTGGGCATTCCTACAAACCTCAAGCATAAGATCAGGCCCGGCGACTCGTTCAGCATCCTTAAATCCCTGCCGCCTCAACTCCCAGACCAGCGGCATGCCATCGCTCGATACCACACAGGCATTCTCCATGACAGATCGCAGTCGGGAATTTTGTTTAGCCAGGATAACCATGTGCACATTGGCAATACAGATATAGGCAAATTGCTTTGTCTGGCTTATATCAATGATCAAACGAGCAACTTTGTCCAGAGAACTTGCCAATACTGGAATACCCAAAACGTTTGCTTGTTGAAAATGCTTGCTGCTAATCTGCATATTTCAACGTATTGGCACGATATCCGGATGATAAATTTTCAACCATTCCACTGTTTCCTGGATACCTTCATCCAGTGTATATGGTGGCTGTCCAAATTCCTGTAACACAGCCTGCATCGGCGCATCATTACTGGTGGTCATGCTTTTATACCTGGAACTGGTAATTGGAAATTTCATGTTGGCCACCGATAACAGATCCCCTGTATATGCCAACATTCTTATTAGAAACCGCGGTACCACCCTGACTTTCCTGCCTGTCTGTCTAACCGAAAAACCATTTACCCAATCCAGTAAATTTATCGGTGCATCTCCAACATAAAATATTTTTGTATTTACTCTATCAGGGTCTGCCTCACACATTTTCATGATTTGGTAAATCACGTTTTTGACATATCCGTATGAGCGGAGCACTTTTTTTCCGCCGGGATGAATATACATTCCTTTACCCAATATACGCCAGAATTCTTGTGCATATCTGGGGTGCCAAGGCCCCCAGATATTGGTTGGCCGAATAATAGTCCAGATACATTGTAACTCGGCCGCTCTAGTTGCCTTTTCATTAATTACTTTGGATTGCCCATAAACCGTATGAGGGGCAAAATCCAGATCATGTTTTGGAGCACCATGATATTGATTGACAAATTGCGTAGAAGTTATGATCACTCTTTGTATTGAATCAGTAGTTTTTATGGCCGCCAGAACATTGTCAGTGCCTTCGGTATTGCAAGTATAATCATCAAGATCATCACTGAGAGTATCTGTCCTTGCCGCAAGATGTATGACATGAGTTGGCTGGTATTTCTGAAATAGCTCGAGCAGTTTGACTCTGTCGAGAATATCGCATTGTTGCCAATACTTTTTATGATTCTCTATATTGGGTTGTTCAATATCCAGATTGAGGATACCATGACCTTTCTTGACTAGCTCCTCTACAAGATTGCTGCCAATAAAACCGGAACCGCCAGTAACCAAATATTTCATTGCCATGTTTCCTCTTATTGCACCATCATGAAACAATGCTGCATTCGATCATAAAACTTTTCTATTGTATATTCAGCCAGATACCGCTGCCTACCCATCTGACCCATTTTCCTTCTGAGCTCAGGGTCTTTCATGAGTAAGAGAATCTTT
>JAJRWJ010000269.1 GCA_024276805.1 Gammaproteobacteria bacterium | reverse complement strand
GGACTGCCATAGATGCGCGGCGGCAATCCCAATACGGTAAAGACACCGGATGCCACAAAATAAGCGCCAATCGAAACGGCTTTCTGCGAATACCACTCCGGGGCGGCCCCAGCCAATGGCAGCGCGCTGATGTCCACTCCTAACGCGTTTGCCAGCGCACCAGCGATGACCAAAATGCGGCTGTTATCTACACAAGAGCCGACGTGCAATACAGGGGGGATGCCCAATGCCTTGGCCACAGCACCCAGTCCAGGCCCGGCCATATCAGCGGCCTCGGGAACCAGCAATCCCGCTTTGCCGCTGGCGACGGCCGCGCAGCCGGTTTCCAGTACCAAGATGTCTTTCTCAATCAACCGTTTCGCCAAGGTCACATTGGCGTAATCTTGCTTGACTTTGGGATTGTTGCACCCCACAATACCGACCGCACCGCGAATCTGACCGGACTTGATAGCGTCCAGCAAGGGGTCGAGCGTACCGCCCAAGGCGCCCAAAATGGCCTCCACCGAGAAACCGGCCACCAGTTTGACAGGTTCATTGGGGATTTTCACGCGTCCAGGGTTGCGGTTGGGGAAGTTCTCAACTGCCATACGGACAATTTCCTTCGCGGTGTCCAATGCGGTTGCGGGATGAAATTCCTTGTGAATCGCACCAGGGAATTTTGCCTTCTCCGAGGTGGAGATTACCTGGGTATGGTAGCACTTGGCAGTCTCTGGGATGCTGGGGAAATACATTGGTAATCGACAACCATCGCTTCGACTGCGCCAGTAACCAGCGCCATTTCCTGGTTGAGCATATTGCCCGCAATGGGGACGCCCTGCCGCACCAGCAATTCGTTCCCTGTGCAACACATGCCAACCGGGTTAATACCCTTGGCACCCTTTTCTTTTGCCAGGGCTACCAGTTCAGGGTCCCGGGATGCCTTGACAATCATCTCGGAGAGCACAGGGTTATGTCCATGAAGCACGATGTTGACTTCATCGTGTGAGAGCACTCCCAAATTTACCCAGGATTCTTTCGGCTCCGGTGTGCCAAAGAGGATGTCGGAAAATTCGGTTGCCATCATCGAGCCACCCCAGCCATCGGACAAAGATGCCCGCAGCGCCTGGAGCAGGATATTGACGTAGTCTGTATCGACGCCCATGTGGACACGGTGCATGATCTCGACAATTTCGCGGTCCACGCTGCGGGGCATGATGTTAAGATTGCGCCATAATTCTTTACGCGGTTCAGGGGCCCGTTCAACCAGTTGGATGCTGTTTTTTATCGTGCCGAATTCTTCCAACATGGCGAGGGCCAAGTCACGGGCGATTTCTTCCTTGCTGCGGTCCGTATCAATGCCATATTCTGTAGCGACCCGTTTGAGTTTTTCTACATCGGTAATCTCGTATCCCTGTGTCTTTCCGAGAGCGGTCTCATAGGCCACCTCGACAATCTCACGACCGTGATCCGAGTGAGAGGCGGCACCGGTCGCCAGCATCGTTGCCAGGTTACGGGCCACAATGGTATCTTCGGTAGCGCCACATACGCCTTTATCCGGCCCGTTCCCGAAAGGATCAATGCGGCAAGGGCCCATGGCACAGTTGGTACAACAAATACCCATTTGTCCATAGCCACATTGTGGTTGTTGTTTGGCCAGGCGCTCCCAAACGGTTTCCACCCCGTCTTCCACAGCCTTGACTATCATTTCTTGCGCCGCAGGGTCAATGGTCCGCTCTTCGGCAATCTCTTTGGCTGAAAAATAGAAGTTGACGTCTTTTTTCTTGCTCATAAGGTTTTCTCCTGGATAAGTTCCGTTTTATTCCAATGGACTAAACTTACTGAGTTTAGCGTTCATGTCGCGCGACATCTTCACACTTGCAGGCAACGAGGGCGTTTCATCTACCCGTCCCGCGTTGGATGTCAAACGCAAAGTGAAATCCTGACGTCCTTGCTTGGTAAGTTCGTTGATTTCGCCAAATATCAGCGCATCGGTCTTGCAGGCCTCTACGCAAGCAGGAACCTCCCCCCGCGCTTGTCGTTCAACGCAGTGGTCACACTTGAAATTGATTTCATGTTCTACTTTGATGTTCCAGGTTTTGTGGAAAGTAATGACGTCAAAGGGGCATACGATGGCGCACATGCTGCAGGCGATACATTTATAACCATCCAGCAGCACCGACCCAGTGGTACCATCGCGGTATAAGGCTCCTGTCGGACAAGCCTGCATACAGGGAGCCGGGTTGCAATGGCGGCATTTGTTGGGAAATGTGGTGAAATCAATACCAGGTTCAACATGGATGCGTGGCTGGGGAAGAGGGTCTTCAAAGAAAACCGTAAGCACTTCTTTTGTCTGGGAATGTTCAATGGCACAGGCGACTTCGCAATGCCGGCAGCCAATACATCTTTCAGGGTTAACGAAGACTGTTTTCATACTGTGCCTCCAAAGAGATGAACAAACGAATTGAGATCAATCCCATAACGGTCTCCTTTCTCCTCTGACAAAGCGGCCATTGATACATTAGATACGCAGGCTGGGTCTTCGTATGGCTTGTTGGATGTTTCAGTGGAATAGATGTATACCACCCGCAAGAAAACGGAGGCAAGGTGGTGGACTGCATTGGTTTTATCAGTATAAGAATGGCAAACAATGAAGTCAACAACCAGGTGGCCGAATCCAATACCCCCAACTGGCTGTTTTTTCTAGAGCAGGCCTGATTTGGCGGCAATCAAAATGGCTTCTACGCGATTTTTGGTGTTCAGTTTTTGTAAGATACTGTGTACGTGGTCTTTTACCCGCCCTTGACTCAGATAGATTTTTTCCCCAATTTCCCGATTACTCAACCCTTGGGATATCAGTCGGAGAATTTCCATTTCTCTGGGGGTGAGAACTTCGCCGCTTTCTTTTGGGGCTTGTTTTTTTACATAGGCGGTCAACATATTAACGACTTTGGGATCCAGCACTGTCTCACCACGCATGACCGCAAGCAGATTGTTTTTCAGGTTTAGTTCTCCCGCACCTTTAAGCAAATACCCGCGTACGCCCCAATGGAGACAAGTCTTAACCAACCGCCAGTCGAGCAGTGCGGTGATCACGACAATGGCTGTCTGCCAGCCCTCTTCATAGGCTTTCTGGCAGATTTCCGTTCCGCTGATGTCTGGCAGACGAATGTCTACCAATGCCACATCGGGACGCTTTTCCTGCAGTAATGTCAAGCCATCTTCCCCACTCGATGCTTCGCCTACAACTTGGAAGGTCTCATCCGTTTGGAGGGTTGCTTTGATCCCTTCGCGCACGACCCAGTGATCATCAATGATGATGACACTTATCGACTTCATAATCCATTCTCTTCCTTCAGTGGAAAGACGGCACGGACGATGGTCCCGATGTCGTCTTCATTATTGGTGATACTCAATTCCCCGCGTGCATGTGCGGTCACTTCTCGCATGGTTAGCAGGCCAAAATGGAGCCCATCAACGTTTTCCGCATCCAGGCCGCGGCCATTATCCTGGATGACAACCGTCAGTTCATGTTTATCAGCAGAAAGGGTCACAACAGCGGCCATCGCTTGGGCATGTTTTTGGATATTGAAAAGTGCCTCGCGCACAATACGATAAACCGCATCGTTAACCGTTGCCGGGACGTCGGGTAAGGTATCCGGCGTCAATAACGTTGTCTTAATGCCGGAATTCTGCTCGAATTCCTTGATCAAATCGACAAGAATCGCAGACAGCCCTTTGGGGTTCGTGTGCGAAATGGTGGAGAGCGTAAAAATTGCACTGCGCAATTCATCGCTGGCGCGTTCAGACAGGCGTCTTATCTTGGTCAGATGTTGGTCGCATTCCTCAGAGCGTCCTAAACAGCGTTCTGTTTCCAAGCCAATCGTAAATAAATATTGGACCACTGTCTCATGAAGCGAACGCGCGATTCGGTTCCGTTCCTCCAGAATAGCCAGTTTCTCAGATCGGTTGTATAAACGGGCGTTTTCGATGACCACAGCGACCTGGGTCGCAAATGCCACCAGCAGATGCTTATCTTCTTCGGAAAACATTTTGTCGCTGTCTTCATTTCCCACGAAGAGCGACCCCAAGAGCTTCGTGCGTATTTTGAGAGGCACGGCAAGAAAGGCTTTTATATCCGGGTGTCCTTCGGGGACGCCAACGGCTTTCGCATGTTTGTGAATATCGCGCTCCAATAAAATATCGCCTTCGCGATACGGGATGCCAAGAATTCCTTTTCCGGAGGGAAAGCCTTCCGGTTCATACGGCCAACCAGATACTTTGAAGTATTCAAACTGTTCTGTATTTTCATCCAGAACGAGCAATCCTCCCATTTCGGCATTGGTCAATTCAACCGCTGCATCAACCACCCTCTTGAGCAGCACGTCAATATCTATGCTGCTCAAGGCACAACTTACTTCAATGACGCGCGTTAGGCGATGGATGGCATCCTGGATCCGCGCTTCGTTAGAATTTTTCAGAGTCATGGTCGAAAGCAGGCATATTGGGTTAAAAAATCCGGTTGTTTGCCAGTGTTTCCACTGTATTATACTCTGTTGCGGAAAAACCATCGCCGCTCCGCGCAGGTTGAACCGTCTCACAAGGAGTCAATGACCATATTTGAGATATTGTTCGGAACGCTGCGGTCGAATGGACACAAGGTACTGGTCTTATCGTGATTTGTACAGACATAGAAATTGTTTGAAGTCACAGATTCAGGAAACAAATGCAAG
>JAJRWJ010000268.1 GCA_024276805.1 Gammaproteobacteria bacterium | reverse complement strand
TCGCCCGAATTCCCTGTTTATTTGGACGACACAACGAAGAGAGACCGCCGAAGTATTTTCTTCGGCAGTCCCATTGGTTTTAAAATTCCGGATCTTCAATAAACGAATCAGACCTTGCCTCTTCAACGTCCTTAAATATTTGATTTTCAGCATTCACTTTCATCAGGCTAACCGAGATCAAGTCGAGTAAAAGGTGGCCGATCTGGTCAGTGATTACTTTGAATTGTTTTTCCAAACGCTCATCTTCATAAATATTCATCTAATCCCCCTTTCCTTAAAATATTTCAGTTGCCGCAAGCCGCACATGCTCGGCAGAGACCATGGTTGCTTTAGTTTTAGCTGCAGCAATCAAAGCCCCTCTTGCCAGATGATTTGATTTTCGAAACAACCCGCCAGAGCCTTGATGAATGGCAGTGACAGCATTTTCTTCAAAGACTGAATGCTCGATTCCGGCAAGCATTAGGTGATGGTCAAGGTATTGTTGTATTTCCATTCGGCCAACTCCTTTCAGGTGTGCTCTGCCAACCACTCTTGACGCCAGCGGCAACGAATCTCTATAGCGCAGATTATCCGCCAGATTGTTTTGCCCTGCTAATACGAGTGGCAGGTGCGGCTTGGAATCTTTTTCAAATTGAGTCAAGGTATGTAACTCAGCAAAGACATTGAGGCGGAGTAAAGAAGCTTCATCAATCACCAGCACGACTTTCATTTTCTTGTGTACCAGGTCGAGAACTTCTGCCTTGATTATTTTGGTCATAACCGCTTTTGAGTTGCCGGCCAAATCGATACCCATTTCATGGGTGATCTGGCGATACAACTCAAGGATTGAACCTGATGTAGCAGTGATATAAATAACTTTGTACTGGGAAGGGTGCAAACCACCCATTACATATCGAATTGCCGTGGATTTTCCACTGCCGATCTCACCGGTAACCAGGGCTGCGGCGCCAACTTCAACTGCGTGAAGTATTCGATCCTGTACACCTTTAACTGCGGCTGTTTCCATAATGTCTTTTCTATCTATTTCCGGCGTGAACGGGTCTTTTGAAAGGCCAAAGAAGGAACGATAGGTATTGTGCATCACGCGTCCTCCCATAGTTGACCTGTTTCCGGGGTAGATTCCCGGGCCGTAATTTCTATCTGGCAGTTTTTATCTCTTTTGACCCGGCAGTTGACATGCAAGTCCACTTGTTGCAAGCTGCCGAATGACTTTCCACTCGTTCTGATTTCAACCAGTTCCGGCTTGTTTTCGTGGTACAACAGCTCCACCCGTTTGCCAATCAGTTCAACAGGAGCTTCGAACAAACGATTATTAATGGTAACTGTCCGGTCTTTATTGACTCGACGTCGGACTGTTTTTCTAAAGTGATCAGGCAGGTCACGTGGGGCGCATCTGATGCATTCCATATTAGAGGTGAATCGTTTGAAAGGCGATTCGCCGGTGGATGAGTGATTTCGCTGATGGTAGTCCTGCCGGAGCCAAAAATCGAATGTCTCATTTATATCATCAAGGGTAGAACCTTTGAAGCATGGTAGATATTGGCTGCGGACGGTTCTGAAGAACCTTTCTATTTTTCCTTTGCCCTGGGGACTGTATGGCTTGGCATGGATCAAGGCGATGCCGAGGGAGGCGCAAGTGAATTCTAATTGTTTTGAGCGAAAGGCAGCGCCATTATCGACATAAAGCTTACGGGGCAAGCCACGATTTGATAGCGCCTGCTCGAAGGCCTGAATGAAACAGGCAAGTGACTCGGCAAAATAAAACTCGCCATGAATGATGAGTCTTGAGTGGTCATCGATAAAAGCAATGAGATATGTTTTTCGCCGCCGGCCACCATTATCGAGTTTCGGGCCGTGCATGACATCACATTGCCACATGTCGTTTGGCAATTCCGCCTCAAACTTTCTTCTGTCTACACCAGGAAATGGCTTTTCAGTCATGATTCCTTCCTGATGAAAGAAACGGTACATAGTTGTCTGCTTCAACTCTATATCCGCTGGTAACACCTTCCTCGCCTTGATCTCTTTGATAAAATTCGGCACGGTCAAGGCCGGCATCTCTTTACGGAGCCGAATAAGTGTGAGGCAGGTCTCTTGATCATATCGCCTGGCCCTGCCATTATCACATCGCCCTTGAGGATAGAGCGCCTGTATCCTTCTTCCGCCTTCTATGTACGCTTTAATCCAGTTTAGAATGGTACTTTTCCCTATGCTGGTTCGGGGTGAGTGCGGAATTATCCACCGCCGCGCACACTTCTCTGTGAGCAACCTCTCTTGTTCACCATATTCAAGCTTATTGGAACCAATGAAATCGTGAATAACGCTGAACCGAAAGACCGCAACCTCCTGCTTCTCATCTCCTGTCATAAATCTGCCTCCAAAGTTAAGTTTTTCCGAGCGTAAATCGAAAAACTTAAGAGTGCAGCGGCAGACTTAGGTGGGGTGGCGGAATCCGGACAGCATGCGCTATTTAAACTGAACAACTCACCGGGATATGGCCAAAAGCTAAAAGCTTGTCGTAGGCCGTCAACAGATCACCAAAAACCACTACGCCAAAGCGGGCAAGAACCTGGCGCTTTAGATTTGCCAGCCAGTGGCGTTGGCGGGAAGTTGCTATCCCCGGAGGCCACCTGCCGTGAGCAATACGATGAGCCAACCTGG
>JAJRWJ010000267.1 GCA_024276805.1 Gammaproteobacteria bacterium | reverse complement strand
TATCCCGGGCGTGCAGGAGCACTGCCTGTTCCTGGATACGGTATCCGAGGCATTCAAGTTTCAGAAGCAACTGGTTGAACAGTGCATCAAAAACCATGCCCGGAAAAGCAAAAAACCCGATGAAAAACTGGCCGTCGCCATCGTCGGCGCCGGCGCCACGGGGGTGGAACTTTCCGCGCAGCTGCATGAAGTGACCAAGGTGCTGACCATCTATGGACTGGATGGCTTCAGCGGCATGGATATCACTATCGTCGAGGCGGCGACGCAGTTATTGCCTGCCTTGCCCGACAGGCTGGCCAGGGCGACCCAGCAGCAATTGCTGAAGCTGGGCATCGAACTGAAACTGGGGCGGCGGGTCGTGGCAGTGACCGCAGAGGGCATAGAAACCCATGACGGGGAATTCATTCCCGCCGATATCAAGGTCTGGTCGGCCGGCATCAAGGCGCCTGACTGGATGAAGGATCTGGACGGCCTGGAGACAAACGCCATCAACCAGTTGGTGGTGGATACGACACTGCGGACTGCCGACGAGAATATCTTCGCCATCGGTGATTGCGCCGCATGCCCATGGACCGGACACGACAAAAATGTGCCTCCGCGTGCCCAGGCGGCCCATCAGCAAGCCTCGACGCTGTGCAAATCCCTGGTCAATCGCCTGCAGGGCAAGCCTCTGCCGCACTTCGTCTATCATGACTATGGTTCGCTGGTGTCCCTGGGCAAGTATTCCACGGTCGGCAATCTGATGGGCAACCTGATGGGTTCGGTCAGCATCGGCGGTTTCATTGCCCGGGTTGTGTACCTGTCACTGTACAAAATGCATCAGGTGGCCATTCATGGCTATTTCAGAACGGCGATGCTGACCCTGTCCAACCTGTTCCGGCGCAGCGTGTACAACAGAATCAAACTGCATTGACAGATTGGCATGGCAATCTTTGCTCCATGAACGATGCCGATGAACCCAGGAAGCTGCTGGTGCTCAATTGCGGCTCGTCCTCACTGAAATTTCAGCTTTTCTCGGGTGCGGAGCTTGCCGTGCTGGCTGTCGGTCTGATCGAGGAAATTGGCAACCCCCAAAGCGCCACGCAGCTTTCCTTTGTCGATGCTTCTGGCAATGACAGCATAATCAGGCGAATCAGTCCGATAGCCGATCATCGCCAAGCCATCAGGGTCATGGCGGAATTGCTGCGCGAAAGCGGAGTGCTTGTCGATTTTGCCGACTTGGCAGGGATCGGGCACCGGGTGGTTCACGGTGGCGTGGAATTTCACCAGCCGATGCGCATCGATGCGGCTGTCATGACCGCCATCGATGCGCTGACTCCCCTGGCGCCGCTGCACAACCCCGCCAATCTGACCGGGATTCGCGTGACCATGGAACAGGCCGCGCAGATACCGCAGGTGGCGGTGTTCGATACCGCCTTTCATCAGTCCATTCCCGAACACGCCTATCTCTATGCGCTGCCCTATGCGTTCTACCGGAATCAGAAGGTGCGCCGCTACGGTTTCCATGGCACTTCCCACAACTATGTGGCAAGTCAGGCCGCACGGCATCTCGGCAGGCCCCTGCAGGAACTGAACATGATCACACTGCATCTTGGCAACGGCGCCAGCGCCGCAGCAATAAAGGGTGGCGCATGCATCGACACCTCCATGGGCATGACGCCGCTGGAAGGGCTGGTGATGGGGACCCGCAGTGGTGATCTGGATCCCGCCATTCTCTTCTATCTGGCCAGGAATTGTGGGTTGGACATCGACGAGCTCGATACGCTGCTCAACCGGGACAGCGGCCTGAAGGGCATCTGTGGCGAGAGTGACATGCGCGCCATCAGCGAAGCCGCAGGGCGGGGAGACCGGCAGTCAGGACTTGCTCTGGAAATCTTCTGTTACCGTGTTAAAAAATATATCGGCGCCTATGCGGCGGCTCTCGGTGGGATGGATTGCGTCGTCTTTACCGGCGGCATTGGTGAAAATTCAGCGCTGGTACGGGAGAGGATCTGTCAGGACATGGAATGGCTTGGCATCGTGCTCGACCAGGAGAAAAACAATAGCCGGTCAAAGCGGACCCTGGAAATCCAGGCGGCGGCAAGCCGGGTCAGCATCCTGGTCATAGCCACGGATGAGGAGCGCGAGATCGCCAGGCAGACCCTGCAGGTAATCAATGACGCATAAAGGATCAGGCTGTTCCTGCAGAGCAGAGAGGCCGGGTTACATCGCTGGCGTTGAAGCATCACTAGCGAAACCGCAGACGTGTTCAGTGTTCAACAGTAGATAATTGCGCCGGCAGGAGCTGGATAATCCATAGAAAGCGGCGGTCGGATTTTCCTGATTGCGAACAGATTCCGCCAGACATAAAGACCGCCATAGCTTCGTCATACCGGCAAGGAATGCCGGTATCCAGGGCACAGGGATGTGCCTCCAGCAACTATGATTCATCTCCCGTGTCACTAACGAATTTTCTCTGCAATACGGGGGCGGATCATATATGACCCCATTTATGCCCCACGACAACCTTTCTTGTTTTGTGAGCTTAAATCCAGTTTAAGCTCACAAATCGATGAAAAGATCCCTGATCTTCGGGAAGGACAGGGCACACATCACCCACAGGTAGGCCATCTCTATCATGGCGTTCAGGCCGATGTCCGCGCCCGGCAGCGCCTGTTCGGAGGTTGACGTGACCATTTTTTTGCAT
>JAJRWJ010000266.1 GCA_024276805.1 Gammaproteobacteria bacterium | reverse complement strand
CTGGCTTTGCCTGGATAATCGTCGTCTTTCCCTACGAATTTGATTAAAAACCTGCACTACAGGCAGAGAAGCGATTTTTTCATTGACATTGGCGGCAATCCGCGCCCTGCGCTTGCGCGATTCTTTCACCCTTTCATGCATTTTGTGACCGGAGGATACTGCAATTACACCACCTGTCAGCAAAATAATTGTCACGGTCGCTGCCAGGGTTGCATCGATCATAGCCAGCGCAGCCAAAGCAACGACAGTGGTGACCAGGGTGACGGTCAAACTGGCCAAACCCTGGCTGAGCCATTGCCGTAAAGCCGTCAGATCTCCGATAAAACGCAGCAAATGTCCCCCACGGCTCTTTTTCTGTAGCGCCCATGGAGCAATCGCAACCAACTGGTCATACAGCGCCAGACGTATTTCATTGGTGTACTGTTGACCTAATCTCTCGGCATTGACACGTTCACCATAGCGCATCACTGCGGTCAACGTGGCGGTGAGCATTAAAGCCCCCGCTGTAGCGACAGCCACCTCGCCAAAGGCGTTGTGACTGTGCATAATCCAGCGATCGAAGACAAATCGGATCAACAATGCGGTTGCAACGGTCAGTATTGCCTGAGCGAAGCCAATCACAGCCAGCTTGAGAAAAAGAATTCTTCTCCCGGGGGTCAACATTTTTGGTAAAGCCATATAATTTTCAGCAGGTGAAGTTTGTCAATTGTCTATAAAACCTTGCAAACGGATAATTCAGATACTAATCCGGCACAGGGAAGTGCCGGCATAATCAATGGCCACCAGCCATTGATTATGAAGAAAACAGCCCATGGATGGGTGTTTATAGACTCTAACTAATTACAGCAACCAGTAAGTAATGCACGTAATGTGGCGAGGATAGATTTTCCAGAGCAAGGCAAATCAGCGCAGGTCTGGCAGGGCCAGGTCAAGATCATTTAACGCCGCTATCGCAAAGTTAAACCATCACAGTGTCAGCAGAACCTGCTGGGTGCTGTACTAGCTCGCTAGCTGCATTGGTATCGGTCAATATTTGCGTATCGATCCTGCTGTTGTCCTGTCTGAAATAAATCATGGATGAGTTCACCCACCTCTTTTGGTTGCAATAACGGCAGATCAAGTACATTTTCAGCTTCACGCTTGGCCAGGGGTGACGCATTGATAGCGCCACTGACTGCACAAACTGCAAATCCC
The DNA here is from genome assembly GCA_024276805.1 of Gammaproteobacteria bacterium. GTDB lineage: Bacteria > Pseudomonadota > Gammaproteobacteria > Methylococcales > Methylomonadaceae > JANEMG01. Next base: position 21,297 of record JAJRWJ010000266.1, on the reverse strand, counting down.
TGCCGGCGTAGAATACTCACCCCTTTTTTTGCACCCAGCGCTTCCCCTGCGGCGAAAATCAGTTCATCGACGCTCGTCTTAAAAATATCGGAGCCTAGCAAGGCCGCTGTTTCTCTTTGATAAAGGCCATCCGCCACTTCCAGAACAATCACATCTGGCTGCGTCACAGACAAATTATCCATCAGACAACGAAAGGTGAATTCCAATTGCTTTTGCGTGATACCAAAGGTCGATGACAGTCCTGCATCGGTAAAATCCAGTACCTTATCAGCACCGGCATCGACCATTTTCCAGCGATCGCCACCGGCGCCGGTTCCTGTCACCTTGGCAGCGGCCACATTCAGTCCATAACTTTTCAAAGTATGAATGACGCCCGCGGCAGTGGTGGTTTTACCTGCATTCATCGAGGTGCCAGCGACTGCTACGGTGAGAGGTCTTTGCAGTTTGCCAGAAGCAGGTTTTATCGCCCAGGCGCTGATATTGATCCTTTCCCCCCATTCATCGGCAAGCAGGCCCAAAGGTAATATTTCTGTAGCCGGTTTCATCCGGCTATGCCGGTTGATGCTTTTCGCGGCGATGCCACCTGCGGCGACCAAATGACAGGCTTCCAATGAATCGGGAACAACTGCCTCGAACTGGTCAGGCGCATAGCGTGCCCCATAACAGACTATAATTTCATCACCGACATGCAGTCCCGCCCGTCGGCCACTGCCAAGCTCTAAACGTTGATGTTGCCCGATTTTGCTAACTTTGGCCAAAACCAAATCACCATTTTCAGGTTGTAAAGCGCCTTTCAATAGATACCTGGCAACATCCAGTGGTATATTGCGAACGTTATAAGCAGCCTTGGCTTTTTTTACGCGACTTATTTTCAGTAACTCCACCAGCCTGGATTTGCCTGTATCGATAACAATTTTTTTCTCTATAATTTCTTTGTTGATTGTAGAAACTGTTGAATTGCTCATTTTTTTCTCCACCATGCTGTCGAAATTGAAATTATTAACTGTTACCCAAGTATAGAATGCCCTGACATCATATTAACCGGTCATAGGGTGTGTTTTTCCGGAACCAAGGACTGAATTTTTATAGGCCTTTAGTCTGATAACAAAACGGAGAGAAAACGCTATACTCAGCGCGTGCGAGTCATGCCGCTTTAATGCATACAAACTCACTGAGCGTGGTTGTGTGGGCACATTCCTGTACTCTGGATGCCGGTATTCCCTGCTGCTATGACGAAGCTTCGACGATCTTTATGTTTGGCTGAAACATCTGGGTGATCAGGTAACATTCTGACTGCGAACCGCCTCATCGAAATACAGGCGCCGACAATAAAATGAATAAAAACAGAATCAAGCTGCAACTCAGCCTGAGTGAGGAATTTGCCATTTTCAGCTTTTTGATATTGTTTATTGGCATGGTAATCGTGGGCTGGTGGCTGGATCGTGAAATCAAACAGACCGTATTCCAGCAAATTGTCCAGACCACAAGACTGTTTGTAGACAGCTTTTATTCCAAACTGGTCAAGGAACTGGAGTATAAAGACCAGTTGAACCCTGATAGTCTGATCATCCTGGACTCCCTGGAGCATAATTCACCGATAGGGAAACAAATTGCTTTCATGAATATCTGGAGTAAAAATGGCAAACTGGCCTATAGCAGCGACCCGAATCTCATTGGTGGTGAAATACCTTTTTCAGAAAAATCCATACAAACAGGTAAAGATCAGGTTAAATGGAGGCTCTATCAACCCCAGGAATTGAAACCTCATCTGGGTATAGATTTTGAAGACGAATTACTGGAGATTATTTTACCGATACATCAGGCCAGATCTGATACGATCATTGCAGTCGCCGAACTTTATCTTGTTACCAGGGAACTACGCAGCAGTATTTTCAAGGCACAGATACACACACTGGCCTTGTTGACCCTGGTCAGCCTGATCACCTTTATACTCTTATATGGCGTTGTCAGAAAAGGCAATAAAATCATTTGGAAACAGCAAAATGAGATGGAAAATCAAATTTCACAACTATCCGATTTACTGGTACAAAATCAACAGCTGCATTTAAAGGCTCTGAGCGCCACATATAAAACCTCTGAGGTATCGGAAAAATTATTGCGCAGAATCAGTGCCGAGCTTCACGATGCGCCAGCGCAATGTCTTGGCTATGCCCTGTTAAGGCTGGATTCTATTTCCAGCAAAATCAAGGAATGTGACAGCCCGGACAGTTTCAAGGAAAAAATAATGGTTGAACTGGAGACCATTCAAAGCGCCACATCCGATGCTTTGCAGGACATACGCAGTCTGTCAACCAGCTTATCGATGCCGTATCTGGAAAACCTCAGTCCACTGCAAGTCATACAACGTGTGATCAATATACATCAACGCCGCACAAATACTCAGGTTGCAACTGATTTTAGCGAATCGGCCGACATACAATTACCAATGGCCTTGATGATATGTATCTATCGTTTTGTCCAGGAAGCACTGAACAATGCTTATCGGCATGGCAAGGGAATTGATCAGCGAGTGAAGCTAATGCTCAAGGACGGCAAGGTATCGGTAGAAGTATCCGACCGGGGCCCAGGCTTCGACATCCAGGAAATTGATGCCACCAACGGCGATCACCTCGGTTTAATAGGCATTCGTGAACGTATTGAGTCTTTGGGAGGTTCATTTCAATTACACAGCGTAATCGGACAGGGAACGACCCTCACTTTATCGATTCCTTATAATTTTCAAAGAGCAGCCAATGAGCAACAGAATTAAAGTTGTGTTGGTCGATGATCATCCGCTATTTCTGGATGGCCTGAAGCAAACATTGAATAGCCAACAGGATTTTGAAGTGATCGGTTTAGGTCATTCGGCTGCCGATGCGGAACGTCTGGCTGATGACCTCCTGCCGGACATGCTGCTGCTGGATATCAGCATGCCCGGAGGTGGTATAAAAGCGGCGGAAATCATCAGTCAAAAGCACGCCATCATCAATATCGTGATGTTGACGGTCTCAGAACACGAATCCGATGTCTTGCAGGCAATGGAATCAGGAGCCCGTGGATATATACTGAAAGGGGTAAGTGGTTCTGAGTTGATCCGTATTCTGAAGACTATCTATGCCGGGGAACCCTATGTAACACCCTCGTTGGCCGCCATGCTTCTCACTTATTTCCGACAAAACGATAACAAGACACAACATCATCAACACGAATTGGATAAATTAACCCAGAGAGAGCGGCAAGTACTGGTGGAAATCTCAAAAGGACACAGCAACAAGGAAATTGCAAACAATCTCTTTTTGAGCGAAAAAACCATCAAACACCATGTCAGCAGTATATTGCAAAAGTTACATGTCAAGAACCGGGTGGAAGCTGCATTGGTGATGCGTAATCACCAAGATAACGACAGATAAGTCAATCCGGCACAAGGAGGTGCCGGCAGTATCGATGACTACCAGCCATTGATAAAACAGCCCACACCATGGGTGAGTGTTTGCGTAAGTATTCAGAGACCCCGTCAATAACCCCCCCATCCTCTGGGAGAAGGCTGGGATGAGGGTATAAAATAACAAGGCCCCCTTTTGTTGTGGTTCGTTACCTCACCCCAACCTGCCTGGAATGCTCAATAAATTAAAATGATTCGACCGTAGGTTGTGACGATAGGAACCCCAACAAAACCACCCGGTTGGTAAGCATTGAGAGGGGCTCTGAATACTTACGTGTTTACAGCCTCCAACCAATTAGATAGGGTAGGGTTCGCATCGCGTACCATTGCTAATAAAACAGAAAAATTACGCTGTCTGGACGCGATGCATACCTACATTAAATAATCTGCCAAAGTAGAAAAGCGACGCATGGCAAAAATGATCCGCATTCACCGGCGTGCCACGCCAAGCCAGGCAGCGGTCAGACAACGCCGGTGACGCATCTTATTGAACTTTAGCTGCGGCTATTGCTTTGCTCCCAGTTGCCGACTGAGGAAGTGATATTCAAACTTCAAATTCAGCCTTGTCGCGGCCTGCTTCGAGAAAAGCGCGCAGCCATTTCGGCGTTACCCCTCGGCCAGTCCATTGTTCAGCGGGATTATCAGGATTCTGGTACTTGACCGGCACCTTCGTTCCTTTTCGGGAAGAACCTTTTTTTCCCTCATGGATTTCCACGACCAGATTTATCGATGCCGCCAATTCCTTTATCTGGGTAATAACCTCCCTGCGTTTTTTTTCCTGTTTCGCTTTCAATGCTTTTTCAGCATTATTTATCAGGGCCTCCAATTCATTTTCAGAAAGTTCTTGATAATTAGTCATTCTCACCTCTTGGTTATAAGGATAAATTTAATATAACGAATTGCCAGCAAATACGAAAAAACCCTGCCTGAATTTATCAGTATTCTGAATTCTGATATCTTAAAGACACTGTCTTGTATTGGTATACTTCGCTTCGCTGTACAAAACTGTCTGCCAATATATCAAAAAGCCAGGCTGTTGACTATAAAAATATTATATCCATTTGCTGCTGGTATAATACCATTCATTAATGAAATACTTCCAGACGGTTCTATTGCCATAGTGCAAGGCTCTGCTCCTGATTCCCTGCCTGCTTTCAAACCGAATAAAACCGTCCATGGGGATGTTGTTTATAGACTCTAAGCAATTATCCAACCCCAGGCAGTCTGGCATGCAATGCAAACCCTGCACAAGTACTGTTCCAGTTTTGCTAAAAAACAGGTTCCTGGGGATGTCTGAATAGTTATATCACTATTGTGATGACTTCCTGACAACAAAGTTTATTTCATTGAGCACCTGACCATGACTGTTCTTCAAACGTACCGTCCAATTTCCGGTATAGGAATGATTCATCAACTTGCTGGTCGATGCCCGCCAGCGTTTTCCAAGGATTTTGATCGGTTTGGCAAACACCACTTTGCCGTCACGCAGCCATTCATGATAGATAGTCTCGCCCTGCATGCCCCGCAACTCGGTGAAATAAAACACCCCGGTCGCCTTGTCATTTCCCACAACAACAGGTGATACAATCTCTCCAAGGGGCTCCTTGCCACTGATACCTTTTGCCAGCTGGACACGCGTCAGCCGCCCCCTGGCTGCAGAAAATTTTTGTTTCCCTGGCGCAGCGACAGTCTCGGGCTTTTCTACGACATCCATGTGCGGATGCTTTTTTTCAGTCAGACCGACTTCTTTCAGTTGCTTGTGATTGCCAGCATCGATAACTGCCTGGGCCGGTTTTACGCCATCATCCGCCAGGAAGCCCGAAAGCTGCTGTGGTTTTATTCCGGACTGTTTATTTAATTCCTGTGCTCCACTGACAATACCTTGTTGCTGCGTTATAATTGACTGATGCTGTGTCTTCGAAGCATCTTTCAACTGCTTGCCGGTCGAAAATGTATCGGTGTCTGTGATATTCTGATCATGCGTCGTGTCGATGCCAATAACAGCATCGTTTTTATTCCAAAGAAAATATAGCAGACTGCCTGGCATCATCACCACAAGCAACACGGCAATGACAATGCGTTTAATATTCCATTGAGTAATTACCCCTGGTCTGACATCAGCATTATTGGTCGGATGCTTCCCAGCCACATAATTTATTTTGATTACCACTTTATTGTCTTCCATCATTTCGCTCTGTAAATTATTTGCTGTCATTTTATTTTCCATGTCCATATTAGACAATTGTTAGCAATTCTTTTCAAATGGCTGTGCCTGCTGAAAAAACGACACAAACAACTTGATCCAGGGTATGCACAAAATCATTTATGATACTTGTCAATATAACATTTTAGCTCCAAGAAACAGAAAACCTTTGCCATCCAATAAAGAATCGTCATGAGCAACCTGCTAAAACTTTTTCAAGATTCCTCTGCGTTGTATGGCAGTAATGCCAGCTTCATTGAAGATTTATATGAACAATATCTAAAAAACCCCAACTCTGTGAGCCACAGCTGGCAGAAGAAATTCGCCACAATCAAAGACAGCAATGTTCATGAAATACCCCACAGTCCAGTAGTCGATCGTTTTGCAAGACTTGCAAACACATCATCCGAGCGCCTGGCCAGACTGCAGGGATTTACCGAGGAAAGCGTCAAAAAACAGTCTGCTGTCGCCAGACTGATCAATCATTACCGGGTCCGGGGGCATCAACTGGCAGCCAACAATCCGCTAGGCAACCCGCAGCGCAACATTCCCGATCTGGATCCCTCCTATTATGGCCTGACCGAACCGGATATGGACACGCTGTTTCATACCGGCCTGATCTATGGCGTCGACCGCATGCCCCTGCGGGAAATTATCGCCGTTTTGAAAGAAATCTACTGCGGAAGCATTGGCAGTGAATACATGTACATTGTCGACAACGAGGCCAAACGCTGGATAAAAAATCGTCTGGAATGCTCGCCGGACAACCTGAAGGTCGAACCCGAGAAACAGATCTGCCTGCTCAAACAACTGATTGCCGCGGAAGGAATTGAAAAGCATCTGCATCGGAAATTTGTCGGCCAGAAACGCTTCTCACTGGAAGGTGGCGAATGTCTGATCCCGATTCTCGATGAACTGATCCAGTATTCCGGCAGCAGAGGCACCAGGGAAATCGTCATCGGCATGGCGCATCGCGGTCGATTGAATGTGCTGGTCAATATCCTGGGCAAAAGCCCGGGCACACTGTTCGACGAATTCGCCGGCGTACAAACGACTCCGGGAGTCAGTTCCGGCGATGTCAAATATCACATGGGCTTTTCCTCGGATATCAGCACACCGGGAGGACCGGTGCATCTGGCGTTGGCTTTCAATCCTTCACACCTGGAAATCATCAACCCGGTTGTCGAAGGCTCGGTGAAAGCCCGTCAGGATCGCATCGGCAAAGGCAGCATCAATACCGTGATTCCCATTCTGATTCATGGTGATGCGGCTTTCGCCGGTCAGGGCATTGTCATGGAAACCCTGAATATGTCGGAAACCCGGGCATTCTCCACCGGCGGCACTGTACATATCGTCATCAACAATCAGATTGGCTTTACCACCAGCAATCCGTTCGATGCCCGTTCCACGCTGTATTGCACCGATGTAGCCAACATGATTCAGGCGCCGGTATTCCATGTCAATGGCGATGATCCGGAGGCAGTGCTGTTCGTTACCCGGTTGGCCATGGATTATCGAATGACTTTCCATAAAGATGTCGTCATCGATCTTATCTGCTACCGCCGTCTCGGCCATAACGAAGCCGACGAACCGGCAACCACACAGCCGATCATGTATAAAATCATTCGCAGCCATCCCACCACACGGCAAATCTATGCAGACAAACTGATAAAGGATGGCTTGATCTCCGCCGAACAGGCCAGACAGATGGAACGGGACTACCAGGATCAGCTGGAAGAAGGCAATATTGTCTCGCGGCCCATTCTGAAAGACATCATTCCACCCAACGCCATCAAATGGCGGAAATTCATCGCCGGCAAGTGGGATATGCCCTGCCCGACCAGCGTCGACATCGACAAGATTCGTTTCTGCAATGAGAAAATGCTGCGCTTGCCGGCCGGCTTCGAACTGCACCCGCGGGTCGCGAAAATCATGGAAAGCCGGCAGCGTATGGCTGTGGGCGCGCTGCCTCTGGACTGGGGGTTTGCCGAAAATATGGCTTATGCAACACTGTTGATGGAAGGCCACAATATCCGCCTGACCGGTCAGGATGTCAGCCGTGGGACATTCTTCCATCGCCATGCCATTCTATACAACCAGATCAATGGTGACTCCTACATTCCCCTGAAGCATCTCAGCAACGATCAGGCCAGACCACAAATTTTCGATTCCCTGCTCTCGGAAGCTGGCGTTCTGGGCTTCGAATATGGTTACAGCACCACTGAGCCGAACACCCTGGTCATCTGGGAGGCCCAGTTCGGTGATTTCGTCAATGGCGCGCAGGTCGTCATCGACCAGTTCATCAGTTCTGGAGAAACCAAATGGGGACGCTTGTGCGGCCTGACCATGCTGCTGCCGCACGGTTTTGAAGGCCAGGGTCCGGAACACTCCTCGGCCAGACTGGAGCGTTTTCTGCAGCTCTGCGCCGAACAGAACATGCAGGTCTGCTATCCAACCACACCGGCGCAGATCTTCCATTTGCTGCGTCGCCAGGTTATCCGCCACTATCGCAAGCCACTGGTCATCATGAGCCCGAAAAGCCTGCTGCGTCACAAACTGGCCACTTCCACGCTGGAAGACCTGAGCGAGGAACAGTTTCAGCTGGTGATCGGCGACCGGTATGTCAGTCATCCGAGAAAGGTCAAACGCGTCGTCCTGTGCACCGGCAAAGTATTTTATGATTTACAGGAGGTTCGGCAGCAGGACGATCTGGAGCATATTGCCATCATCCGGCTTGAACAACTCTACCCTTTTCCCTATGATGCCCTGCAACAGGAACTGGCCAGATACCCGCACTTTGAACAATTCGTCTGGTGCCAGGAAGAACCAAGAAACCAGGGCGCCTGGCATCAGATAAGACACCGCTTCCCTGAACTACTGAAGAAAAACATGCACATCGAATACGCCGGCCGCCCCTTGTCCGCCGCGCCAGCGGTGGGCAGTTTCAGGATTCACATCAAACAGCAGAAAGCAGTCGTCGATGCTGCTTTATACGGAACAAAACAGGAAGAATAAGATATGAGCATTGAAGTACTAGTCCCTGATCTACCTGAATCGGTTGCCGATGCGACATTGATCAGCTGGCATAAAAAACCGGGCGAATTCATCGAAAAGGGTGAAAACCTGGTCGACCTGGAAACGGACAAGGTGGTGCTGGAGGTTCCGGCGCCGGAATCGGGCATCCTGGCCAAGGTTTTCAAGGAAAACGGCAGCACGGTGATCAGTGGCGATCTGCTTGCCGAGCTCGAACAACAGGAAAGGGTACAGGAACAGAGCAGCGACAAACTGCAAACCGACGCGGTCAGCTTCGACATACCGCTGAGCCCCGCCGTACGCCGGCTTATCCTGGAAAACCAGCTGGACCCCGGCGTCATCAAAGGTACCGGCAAGGATGGCCGGATCACCAAAACCGACGTACTCGACTATTTGCAGCAGCAGCCCAAACCGGAAGAGAAACCACTAGCCGCTGAAATCGCCCAGACAGAAGCGCCCGTCGTTGAACAGACGAAGGCCTCTGGGGAAACAGGGGATGCACCAGAGTCGGCCATCGGCAGTCCCGGCCTGCGCCCCGAACAACGCGTTCCGATGACCCGCCTGCGTGCCAAAATTGCCGAACGGCTGCTACAGGCACAGCAGAATGCCGCCATGTTGACCACTTTCAATGAAGTCAATATGCAAAGCATCATCAACCTGCGCAATCAGTACAAGGCGCGCTTTGAACAAACCCATGAAATAAAACTCGGCTTCATGTCATTCTTTGTCAAAGCCTGCGTCGAGGCATTGAAGCACTTTCCGGTGATCAATGCCTCGATCGATGGCAATGATATCATCTATCATGGCTATTTCGATATTGGCATTGCCGTATCCACACCGCGCGGTTTGATCGTTCCGGTATTGCGCGATGCGGATCAACTGGATTTTGCCGGTATCGAAAAAAACATCACCAGTTTTGGCGAAAAAGCCCGCGAAGGTAAATTGACCTACGAGGATTTGAATGGCGGCACATTCACCATCACCAATGGTGGAATTTTCGGTTCCATGCTTTCCACGCCCCTGCTCAATCCACCCCAGAGCGCCATTCTGGGCATGCATGCCATCAAGGAAAGACCGGTCGTGGAAAATGGCGAAATTATTATCCGGCCAATCATGTACCTGGCGCTTTCCTACGACCATCGTCTGGTCGATGGCCGGGATGCGGTAAAGTTTCTGGCCTATATCAAGGACTGCCTGGAATCTCCCGCTCACTTGTTGTTGAACATATAACCCTGGTGCGAGCCGATGTCAAAAAATGAACAAAACTACGATGTAATCGTCATTGGCGGAGGTCCTGCCGGCTATGTCGCAGCGATTCGCTCTGCACAGCTTGGCATGAAGACTGCCTGCGTGGACAACTGGACGAATCATTGCGGCCGGGGCAGCCTTGGCGGCACCTATATCAATGCCGGCTGCATTCCGGCCATCGCTCTGCTGGAAACCTCCAAAATTTATCATCAGCTCAACCATGAAATTGCCGATCATGGCATAGACGTCGGCAGCATTTCCATCGATATCCTGCGCATGCAACAGCGCAAAGACAAAATCATCGATAATCTGAGTCAGCAAATTGCCGATATTTTCCAACACTGGGGAATCGATTCCATCCTTGGCAAAGGCCGGCTGCTGAATTCCAGACAAGTGGAAATATGCAACATGAAAGACGATCAGTTTTCCGTCATCAGCGCGGAAAACATTATCCTGGCAGCAGGTTCCTCACCGATGAAGTTACCCTGCGCCCCTGTGGACAATGAATTCATTATCGACTCAAACTCCGCGTTGAACCTGCAATCAGTACCCAAAAGGCTGGGCATCATCGGTGCCGGCGTGATCGGCTTTGAACTGGGCGGCATCTGGAAAAAACTGGGTTCCGAAGTCATTCTCCTGGAGGCGCAGGAAGAATTTCTCCCTCATGCCGATCAGGAGATCTCCCGTGAAGCGTATCGTCTGTACTCGCAGCAGGGCCTGGATATTCGCCTGGGCGCCAGAGTCATTTCAGCAAAAAAAGGCAATAAGAAAGTCACCGTCGAATATGAAGACAAACAGGGCAGTCACTGTTTGCGACTGGACAAGCTGATCGTCGCTTCGGGGCGCAAGCCAAACACCGAAAATCTGTCGGCTCCCGAAGCCAACCTGCTGCTGGACGAAAATGGCTTTATTCATGTCGATGAAAACTGCAGTACGACATTGCCTGGCGTATATGCCATTGGCGACATGACACTTTCAGGCCCCATGCTGGCTCACAAAGGACTTGAAGAAGGCGTTTTCGTCGCCGAGCAGATTGCCGGCAAGCAGCGTCCGATAAATTATGAAACCATTCCCAACGTTATCTATACCGCGCCCGAGATTGCCTGGGTCGGCAACACCGAACAGGGACTACGGGCCATTGGCGAAAAAATCAAGGTGTCTTCCTTCCCGCTCAAGGCACTGAGCAGAGCCCAGGTGATTGGTAAAACCGATGGTCTGGTGAAAATCATCACCCATGCGAAAAGCGACGTCATTCTCGGCGTGCACATCATTGGCGCACAAGCGTCGGAACTGATCGCCGAAGCGGTACTGGCCATGGAATTTTCCGCCAGCGCCGAAGACCTGGCGAGAACCATTCATGCCCACCCAACACTTGCCGAAGGCATACATGAAGCCGCTCTGGCGCTGGACAAACGTTCCATGCATCTGCTGCCTGTACAATCCTGATTGCAACAGACAATGACACCCCACCTGGCTTACCAATCGTTCCCCACTCCTGTGTGGGATGCGGAGTTTGTATGTTCGTCAGACTGACATGGACGGCTTACTGAAAAGGTGGCCGGGTTGTTTTCTGATGGTTGTCAGAATGCCTGCATCAGCGAAATCGACAAAGAATCAGGAGACCACCAGAACCGGGCAGTTCGCCTTCTCCGCAAACAGCAATGCGGTTTTGCTGGTATTCTCCGGATTCTGGCGGCCAAGGACCATCACCCTGCAGCCCCGCTGTTTGATATTTTGCAGCACAAAGGGGAAATTTTCCTCGGCTTCCGCATAAAAATGCAACTCCACCTCCATGTCGGAAAAGAACTCCAGTACCTTTTGTTTCAGTGCGGCGGCTTCCTGCTGCGACTGTACTTTCAATACCACATTCAACAGCACCTGCCCCTGCAGCAGTTCACCGGCTATCATCAAGGCGCGCTGTGCCGTCAGGCTGCCATCATATAAAACCCAAAGCGGTAAGCTGTAAGCTTTACCGGTACGCTGCGGGACACCGGCAAAACGCTTGCCACGCTTGTTAAGCAACAGTAAATCCACCGCTACCGCAGACATCGCTTCGGCGGTAAAATGCCCGCGAACGACATTCAGGGAAATCTGCAGCTTGGACTGCTGCTGCAATTGCGCGAGCATTTTTTCGATTTTCCGCGCCTGTTTTTCCATGGCGCTGGTAATCCTGCCCTGGTCCATCTGCCGCTCCATGATGGAAATACGATCGACTTCCCTGGCAAAGGGCAAGCCCGCCAGGTGCACCAGATTGACATCCTCAACGAACAGCGCGGATATTTCCGCTTTTTGCTTTACCGCGAGATTGGTGGCGATATTCAAAATCGCCTGATGATCCTGAAAGCAATCCAGGACCACCAGCATGCGTTTTTGTGAGCTGACGATTTCAATCTTGCTTGTGTTGCTCATTTTTCAGGAATTTTTGTTTGATTGTCGTAAAATGCGCCAACTGGGCATCCACCCTGCCATTGAAGGAATCCTTGGGAAATTCACCCTGGGCATTGCGCTCCCCAGCCTGCATCTGGGTCAACAGCTGCAATGCCTGGTCGACGGTTGCCACGGCATGGATATGAAACCGCCCCTCCCGTGCCGCATGTACGACGTCCTGGCGCAACATCAAATGTTTGACATTGCTTTCCGGAATAATCACACCCTGCTCGCCAGTCAGACCTTTTTTGTTGCAGATATCGAAAAAACCCTCAATTTTTTCATTGACGCCACCGATGGGTTGCACCTGACCTAGCTGGTTGACCGATCCGGTCACCGCCAGATTCTGGCAAAGGGGTACCTGGGAAACCGACGACAGGATGACACACAGTTCGGCCAGGGAAGCACTGTCACCATCGATATGCCCGTAAGACTGCTCAAACACCAGACTGGCCATCATCGAGAAAGGGGTCTGCCGGGCATAGCGGGCCGCGATAAAGCTCGACAATATCATCACTCCCTTGCTGTGAATGGCCCCTCCCAACTCCGTTTCCCGCTCGATATCGACTATCTTACCATTGCCCAGGCGGGTCGTGGCGGTAATCCTCGAAGGCTGCCCGAAGGAAAATTCACCCAGTTGCAGAACCGACAGGCCATTGATCTGCCCTGCAACTTTTCCCTGTGTATCGATCATCACGATACCGCGGTGAATGTTCTCGTAGAGTTTTTCCCTGATCCGGTCAGAACGAAATATCTTGTGATCGATCGCCTGTTGCACATCACTGAGCAGAATATTGGCGTGTTTGTTGGTTTCCGCCCAATAATTCGCTTCCACCAGCAAGTCGCTGATACTGCGCAAATGGGTGGAGAGCTTTTCCGAATCGCCCACCAGTCTGGAACTGTGCTCGATGACCCGGGCAACAGCCTGCTGGGTCATGGGATGCAGCTTTTCCTTCCTGACGATGGTCGCCAGGAACCGTGCATAATCCATGACCGCACTGTCGTCACGGGGAACCGATTCATCGAAATCCGCGGCGACTTTGAACAGATCCTGAAATTCCGGATCATAATAGCTCAACAAATAGTAGAGCATCCGATCGCCAAGCAAAATTATCTTCACATCCAGCGGTATCTGTTCCGGCTCCAGCGAGGTCGTACTGATCAGACTCAACGACCTTTCCAGCGACTCGATGCGAATCTCACTGGACTGCAGAATTCTTTTCAGGCTTTCCCAGGCATACGGCTGCAGCAACAATTTTCGGGCATCCAGGATCAAATAACCGCCGTTAGCCTTGTGCAGTGCGCCCGGCTTGATCATTGTGAAATCAGTCCACAGGCTGCCCATATGCGCCTGATAGTCGAACCGCCCCAACAGGTTGGCATAGTTGGGATGGTCTTCGTAAACGACCGGAGCGGCCTGTTTTTCGCTATGATCGACCAGCAGGTTGACCTGATAGTGGCGGAAGGGATTGGGTTCTACCGGCATTTCCAGAAAAGGCAGTGCCGCTTCCCGATGCGGGATGAAATCGCGGACATGCTCGATAATGTATTTTTGCGCCTCCTCGAGATAGTGAAGTACAGCGGGATAGTCCAGATACTTGTTCTTAAGTTCTTCGATCAGGTGATTGACAGCCAGCTCGGCGACTTCCCGATTCAGCGCCTTCAGCTTGTGTTTGGCCTCCTTGCGCCAGACAGGAAATTTCTTCAGTAATTTTTGTAACTTCTGCTGCAAATTCGCGATCACCTCCTGGATCTTCAGCTGTTCCTGTTCGGACATTTTTTTAAACTGGTCGGCATTGATGACTTCGTTGTTGTCATCGACCGGGGCAAAGGCATAGCCCGTCGGGGTCTCGATCAGAATGACATGCTCTTTTGCCGCTTCCTCACGCAATTTGTTCAGTTCCTGAAATTCGCGCTGCTTTGCCTCCTCCTCGAGCTCCTCGGTGCGGGCACGATATTCATCGCCATTGAAAGCGGCCGGTATGGCAATGCTCAATTCCTCCACCAGCTGCGCCATATCCTCCTTGAAGCGTTTGCCTCTGCCGGGTGGAAATTCCAGAGCCCGGGGTCTGGATGGCTGGGTAAAATTATTGACATAGCACCATTCCGTGGGGATCGGCTGCCTTTCCGCCTCCACTCCCACCAATTCACGAACCGCCGTCAACTTGCCGGTTCCACTGGGCGCCAGGGCAAAAATATTGTAGCCACGGCCCGCCAGGCGTATGCCGAAGCGAATCGATTCGACAGCCCGGTCCTGCCCCATGATGATATCAATATCTTCCAGCTGGTCGGTGGTTTCAAATTCAAGCCCATCGAAACGGCAGGTCTTGTACAGAGATTCAGGATCCAGTAATGTATTTTTCATTGTTTTTAATTGTCGTACATGATCAGAATAGCCTGGTTATTATCCATCAATAACCCGGAACAGTCGTCGAATCCGACATTTTCCCGGCAGCCGCGGGGTATAGACTCTCCGCTTGTATGAAAGTTTATCGCTCCCAGACGGCATTATGCTCCCGAGGTCAATCAGAATACAACCCTTCCACCCGTTGAAAGCCTCTGGGCAGGGCTGAACCCCGCCTGGCGCGACTGCCAAGGTAATGTTCCCGGTCCCCCGGCTTCAGCGTCAGATGGCGTTTCCCGGAAACGATTTTCAAGGCATCATCGGCGCCGATACAAAGCACCGACACCACCCGGTCCCTGCCGGCAGTCAAATCCGCCGCCGGAATCTGAATCAGTTTGTTGCCTTTGCCACGGGACAATATCGGCACCTCCGAAACAGGGAAAATCAGCAACCGGCCCTGAGTGGTCGCCACCGCCAGCAAATCGTTTTCGTTGCGCACCGGCGCCGGTCTGATGACACTCGCCCCCTTCGGCAGGGTAAGAATGCTCTTGCCGGCCCGATTCTTGGTCGCCAGATCCTTGATCTGTACACGGAATCCATAGCCGGCGCTGCTGGCCAGCAGATACCAGTCCTCGGGATCGCCTGCCGTCAGATAGACAAACAGGGATCCGGCCGGCGGTTTCAGACGGCCTGTCAACGGCTCTCCCTGACTGCGCGCCGAAGGCAGGTCATGGGCGGCGATGGCATACACCCGCCCGGTGCTGTCGAAGACATACACAGGTACCGTGGTTCTGGCCGCCACTGCATCCAGACAGGCGTCGCCGGACCGGTAACTCAATGTTCGTGGATCGATATCATGACCTTTGGCGGCGCGGATCCAGCCTTTTTCCGAGAGCACCACGGTGACCGGTTCGTTGCTGATCAGTGCTATCGCATCCAGGGCCTGGGAAGCCTGTCGGTGCACGATCGGCGAACGGCGCGCATCGCCATATTTTTCCGCATCCAGCTGAATTTCCTTTTTTATCAGCCTGTTCAACAATGTTCTGGACGCCAGGGTTTTCTCCAGCGCCTTTCTTTCCTGCTCCAGTTCCTGCTGCTCACCACGAATTTTCATTTCCTCCAGTCTGGCCAGATGGCGCAGTTTCAACTCCAGAATTGCCTCCGCCTGGGCGTCGGTCAACTGGAAACGCTCCATCAGCACCGGTTTGGGGTGTTCTTCGGTACGGATGATGGCGATAACTTCGTCGATATTCAGATAGGCGATCAGCAGGCCTTGCAGAAGATGCAGCCGCGCGAGAATTTTCTGCAACCGGAATTGCAGCCGCTTCCTGACCGTTTCGGTGCGGTAAACCAGCCATTCCAGCAGAATTTCCTGCAGATTCTTCACTTGCGGCCGGCCGTTCAAACCAATCATGTTCAGATTGACCCGGTAATTCTTTTCCAGATCCGTCGTGGCGAACAGATGCGACATCAATGCCTCGACATCGGTTCTTCTGCCGCGCGGTATCACCAGCAGCCGGGTGGCATGCTGATGATCGGATTCATCGCGCAGATCCTCGACCATGGGCAGTTTCTTCGCCTGCATCTGCGCTGCGATCTGTTCCAGCAGTTTGGCTCCGGAGACCTGGTGCGGCAGTGCCGTGATGATGATATTGCCATCCTCCAGTTCATAACGGCCGCGCATTTTTATCGATCCGGCTCCGGAGCGATACATTTTCTGTATCTCTTCAGGGGAGCTGACGATCTCCGCCTCGGTCGGATAATCGGGACCCTGAATATGACTGAAGATCACTTCCCAGGGGCTTTCAGGCACATCCAGCAACTGTATGCAGGCGGCAGCCACTTCGCGCAGGTTGTGTGGCGGAATATCCGTCGCCATGCCCACGGCGATGCCCATCGTGCCGTTCAACAGGATATTCGGCAGCCGCGCGGGCAGTAGCACCGGCTCCTTCAGGGTGCCATCGAAATTTTCCGTCCAGTCCACAGTCCCCTGCCCCAGTTCACTCAACAGGGTCTGCGCATAGGCGGTCAGCCGGGATTCAGTGTAGCGCATCGCGGCAAAGGATTTCGGATCGTCGCTGGAACCCCAGTTGCCCTGCCCGTCGATCAGCGGGTAGCGATAGGAGAAATTCTGCGCCATCAGCACCATGGCTTCATAACAGGCCGAATCGCCATGGGGATGATATTTACCCAACACATCACCTACCGTGCGCGCTGATTTCTTGTGTTTGGCCAGGGCCGTCAATCCCAGTTCGGACATGGCATAGACGATACGCCGCTGCACCGGCTTCAAACCATCGGCGATATTGGGCAACGCCCTGTCCAGGATAACGTACATGGAGTAGTCCAGATACGCTTTTTCGGTAAAATCCTTCAGCGGCAACCGTTCGAAATTTTCCTCTATGCCCATGATAATGGAATCCTAAAATAATTGATGGACAGTCAGACTGAATGGCAATTCAACACGGCCTGGTTCCTTCAGTGGCTGATTGCCGATTTGATGACTTTTCAGCAATGCGCACTAGCGTAATGACAAAATCCCGGCAACACTGTCAATCCTTCCAGAGACAATTGCCACTGACTTTTTCTATCGCCCGCAGGCGCTGCCGATGACATTGCAATTCCTCGTCGGAACAGGTGATGACAGGCAGTTTTGGCCGGTCTTCAGGGAGGCGCTTGATTTCCCGTGAATGCGCAGCATCCCGCTGCAGGCCATCGTCATCCAGCAGCGAGGACTGCCCGCCGGTAAGCAACAGAAATACATCGGCGAGAATTTCCGCATCCAGCAAGGCGCCATGCAGTTGACGATGACTATTGTCGATGTTGTAACGCTTACACAGTGCATCCAGACTGTTACGCTGCCCGGGGTGCTTTTTCCGGGCATAGCTCAGGGTATCGAAAACCCGGCTGTAGTCTTCTATTTTCCCGACCGGTTTTTCCAGCAGCGCAAATTCATGGTTCAGGAAGCCGACATCGAAAGGGGCATTGTGAATGATCAATTCGGCGCCATCGATGAAGGCGATGAAATCCTCGATGACATCGGGAAAGCGCGGCTTGTCCAGCAAAAATTCATTGCTGATGCCATGTACTTCGATGGCGCCAACGTCGATTTGCCGGTCGGGATTCAAATAGACATGGAAGTTGCTGTCGGTCAGCCTGCGATTGACCAACTCCACGCAGCCAATTTCGATAATCCGGTGGCCTTCTTCCGGATTCAAGCCAGTTGTTTCAGTATCCAGAACGACTTGACGCATCATCACTCCTGCAAAATTTCATCGATTCCCCTGTTCGCCAGATCATCGGCGTGATCGTTTCCGGCATCCCCGGAATGACCCTTGACCCAGATCCATTGAATATCATGACCATCGATCGCGCTATCCAGCCGGCGCCAAAGATCTTCATTTTTTACCGGTTTTCTGGCCGCCGTCTTCCAGCCGCGCTTTTTCCAGTTTGGCAGCCATTCGGTAATGCCCTTCAATACATATTGTGAATCGATATGCAATTTGACCTTGCAGGGCCTCTGCAATGCTTCCAGACCCATGATCGCCGCCATCAGTTCCATGCGATTGTTGGTGGTGTGCCTGTCCCCGCCGAACATCTCCCGACATCTGTCCTTGTAACGTAAGATGACGCCCCAGCCTCCTGGTCCCGGATTACCCCGGCAGGCGCCATCGGTATAGATTACGACGGTCTGACTTGTCTCTTGTTTAGCCATGGTGTTCTATCAAGTATGGATAATGAGCATTGCTTACGGGCGGCTGTATAAATTCCCTGTCTGCGTTCCGTTTGGCCTTGCAGGCACATGAAACAACGAATTTCTTGTCATAGAGGCAACAGCCCTCCGACAAAATACCCGGGACCGTGAATAAACCTGGTTGCGTCAGTGTTGCCTCGAATAACCAGTCGTGGATCGAAGGCTTGTCATGATTCCGCGGCTATCCGGCAGCAGCGTTTTTCCGCGTTTGACAATTGCACTGTGCGGCCGATTCCATTGCGCCAACGAGTGCCAGACGCGGTCGCAGCACTCTGACCGGCGTCAAGGGGATGACATGATAACACCGTTTGATGGCCTTGACCGCATAGGCGACCACCCTCAGTGAATGTTTGTTCCTTTCCGATCTGGAGATATCCGTCGACAGTACATCGGAGCGAAACCCAGCCACAATTTCCACCTCGAAATTCAGCAGCTTCAACCAGTCGACGATTTTTGTGCGGCTGATAAAATTACCGCGTAATGGAAGGTTTTTTTCCTTGCCCCAAAAATATTGATGCCGCACCCACAGGCTCCAGGGATTGAAATTCAGTATTATCAGCTTTCCCTCCGGCTTCAAAATACGTTCCACTTCCCGGAGAATCTGATGCTGATTGTCGCTGAACTCCAGCAGATGCGGCAAAATCACCATATCCACACTGTTGCTGAAAACCGGCAGCTGATCCGACTCGGCCTGAATTCTGAGGGCCGCCTGACAGTGCCTGACACTGTTGTCGATTACCACAAAACGCTGATATAGCGAGCAGTCTATGAATTGCTTCTCCCAGCCTAAAATACCTACCTGGACAACGGTCTGTTTGCATCCCACCGTCAGGGAGTGCTTCAGAAAAGCCATTTCCGACTGCTGCAGAATCCGCCCTCTGGGAGTCTCATACCATTTGAATAATATATTTCTGTTCATCTTTCAAATCTGCCTGCCAACGACAAAGCCTGTGACCATCATAAACAAACCAGCTATAATTATACTCCCCATGCATGATTTTTCAGTACCCCGGCAGACCCTTTTTGCCCATGGCTGCGTTGAAGAACCTTGCTGCACATTACTATAGCGGTGTTTTTACCCTGCCCTCGAAAGTAAATGGTCCACCGAAACGGTAAATTTCATCAACGGGGGGGTGAAAAACAGCACACCCCATGGATGGGTGTTTATGGACTCTAACTAACTTTGTTTTTCCCACAACGGTATGCCGATGCACACGAATTCCAACAGGTCAGTTCGATTATTATGCTGTGTCATTACCCTGATGGCCAGCGGCTGTGCGCAGCAAACCCGAAATATTGTCCCGCCTGTCCAGCGTCCTGTATCCGAAACGCCACCAACACATTCGACTGACTCTCTCCATCAATCCTTGCGTGGCTTTGCTTCAGTCAGCCCTGCTGCCGTGACTCCGCCAGATACCCTGCCGGCCCCCTTCGAGACCGTCTGGCAACGCCTGTTTTTCCTGTACAGCCTGCCTGAAATCAGTAATCCGCGTATCGACCGGGAAATCGCCCGCTATCTGCGGCACCCCGAATACCTGATCACCATACAGCAACGCGCCAAACCTTACTTGTATAATATCCTGGAAGAAATCGAGGCAAAAAAACTGCCTGGAGAACTGGCTCTGCTCCCGGTCGTGGAAAGCGCTTTCAAACCCCATGCACGTTCTTCCAGCAATGCCTCCGGCCTGTGGCAATTCATGCCGGCGACCGGCCGCCTGATGGGGCTAAAGCAAAATTGGTGGTATGACGGGCGCGAGGACATCTTTGCCTCGACCCGGGCGGCAACGACTTATTTGCAGCAATTGAACGAAACCTTCGACGGTGACTGGCTATTGACCCTGGCTGCCTACAATGCCGGCAAAGGCACGGTCATCAAGGCCATGCAAAAAAATCGCAAAAAAAATCTGCCGCTCGACTACTGGTCACTGCCGCTGCCATCGGAAACCCGAACCTATGTGCCCAGATTACTGGCTATCGCAAAAATATTCAGCAATGCCGCTTCCTACAATGTGGAACTGCTGCCGATTGCCAATCAACCGGCCATTGCCAGTGTCGATATCGGCTCGCAACTGGATTTGGCCCTGGCCGCAGAAATGGCCAATATGCCCATCGATGATTTCATCCAGTTGAACCCGGGATTCAAACGTTGGTGTACAGCCCCATCGGGTCCTCACCGTGTGCTGATCCCAGTCAGCCAGGCAGAATCCTTTAAAAGCACCTTGGCAGAGTTGCCCGCTGCGAAACGGATGCAATGGCAGAGGCACAAAATCAAACCCGGCGAGAATCTGAGCCTGATCGCTAAAAAATACCAGACCAGCGCCTCGGCAATACGCCACGCCAATCAATTACCCAGTGACCGCATCCGCGCCGGCCAGGCGTTGTTGATCCCGCTTTCCTCACTGGGAACATACCATGACCGGCTCTTTGCCGGGAAAGCACGGGATACCAGCACCAGGCAACGAAAAGTCATCTACAAAGTCAGAAAAGGCGATACCTTCTGGGACATTGCCCGTAAATATTCCGTCAACAGCACCGACATTGCCCGCTGGAATCGTCTCCACACCAACTCGATCCTGCGCCCTGGCCAACGGCTGGTGATTAAATCCGGCAAAACCAGTTACAACAACAGCCAGCCGATTCATTATACGGTCAAAAAAGGCGATTCACTGTTCAAAATCTCGCGCAAATTCGGTGTCTCCATTGCAGATCTGCGCAAATGGAACCCAAACAAAATGGGAAAATTCCTGCAACCAGGCCAAAAACTGCACATCCGGGTTGCATCCGCGGCGCCTTCGACATAGAAAAATCGTCCTCGGCAGGACCGATCGCCTGCTTATCAGCAATAG
>JAJRWJ010000265.1 GCA_024276805.1 Gammaproteobacteria bacterium | reverse complement strand
TGTTTGCCTGTGCAATTGCCCAACATCCGAGAATAACGATTAGAATCAGGGGATTCTATCATTTTTCATGTTTCGTCTCCAAGTCAGTCAACGTCTAAAACTCCCATACATGGGCTGTTTTATTCATAATCAATGGCTTGAGGCCATAGATACTGCCGGAACATCCTTGTGCCGGATTAGTTTCCGTCTTTTATTGACGGGAACAGGTTAAATGCGGCATTGGCACGGCTGCGGCAATTTGACAACTGTAGGCAAAGTCAGTAGATTGATGGGTTTTTCAAAAAATCCTTTTTGGACGCAGTCCTGACCACGAGCGCTAATGGAACAGTTTCATAGAATCAGTCGTTTGCCACCTTATGTATTCAATATTGTCAATGAGTTGAAGGCAAAGGCCAGGGCTGCGGGAGAGGACATCATCGATTTTGGCATGGGCAATCCCGATCAACCCACGCCAAAGCATATCGTCGATAAAATGGTCGAAGCGACGCTACGGGAAAATACCCATCGTTATTCGGTATCCAGGGGAGTGCCAAGATTGAGGAAGGCGATCTGTTCCTGGTACAAGAACCGCTTCGATGTCGATCTGGACCCGGAGACCCAGGCCATCGTCACAATTGGTTCCAAGGAGGGGCTGGCGCATCTGACTCTGGCGACACTGGGACCTGGTGATGTGGTGCTGGTGCCCAATCCGGCCTATCCAATACATCCCTATGGCGTGGTCATAGCCGGGGCGGATCTCCGCCATGTACCATTGGTGCCGGGAGTGGATTTCTTTGACGAACTGCACAAGGCGATCATCGATTCCTGGCCGCGACCGAAAATGCTGATTCTGAACTTCCCGGCCAATCCCACGACGCAGTGCATTGAGCTGGATTTTTTTGAAAAAATCATCGAGGTCGCCAGAGAGTACAGTATCTGGGTGGTTCATGACATCGCTTATGCGGATATAGTTTTTGACGGCTACAAGGCCCCCTCGATACTGCAGGTAAAAGGGGCGGACGAAGTTGCCGTGGAGTTCTTTTCGCTATCGAAAAGCTACAATATGCCTGGCTGGCGGGTCGGTTTTATGTGTGGCAACCGGGAACTGGTTTCAGCCTTGACGCGGATAAAATCCTATCTGGATTATGGTATGTTCACACCGATACAGGTCGCGGCAATCACAGCCCTGGAAGGTCCCCAGGATTGTGTGCGGGAGATTTGCAACATGTACAAAAACCGGCGCGATGCGCTCTGCGATGGCCTGGACAGTGCCGGATGGCGAGTACAGAAGCCCCGTGCAACGATGTTCGTCTGGGCGCCGATACCCGAGCGATATCGCGCCATGGGATCTCTGGAATTTGCCAAAAAATTGCTCGCAGAGGCAAAAGTGGCTGTTTCTCCGGGTATCGGTTTTGGTCAGCATGGTGATGATCATGTGCGTTTCAGTCTGATCGAGAATTAACATCGGACCCGCCAGGCGATTCGCGGCATTCGGGATATGCTGAAGCGTGACAAGGCGGTATAATGGCCTCTGCGTGGTGGCGCTGGTGCAGCCTTGCTATTGATATCTTTAGGAGTCGAATTTGAAACCGGTTAGAATTGGCGTGTTGGGTTTGGGGACGGTCGGTGCCGGTGCGGTCAATGTGCTGCAGCGCAATGCTGCCGAGATTGCCCGCCGTGCAGGGCGGGAAATAATCGTTACCCGGGCTTCGGCGAGAGATCTGCAACGGCAGCGCAATTGTGACACCCAGGACATCGAACTGACCACGGACCCTTGTCAAATCATTGCCGATCCGAAAATCGATATCATTCTGGAACTGATTGGCGGGGATACCCTGGCCAGGGATCTGGTGCTGCAGGCGGTTGCCAATGGCAAACATGTGGTGACCGCAAACAAGGCATTGATCGCCTTGCATGGTAACGAGATCTTCGACAAGGCCAGTGCGGCAGGTGTGATGATTGCCTTCGAGGCGGCGGTTGCCGGTGGTATACCGATCATCAAGGCGCTGCGCGAAGGACTCAGCGGCAATCAGATCGAATGGCTGGCAGGCATCATCAATGGTACTGGCAATTTCATTCTCACGGAAATGCGTGACAAGGGTCGGGATTTCGCCGATGTTCTGGCCGAGGCGCAGGAACTGGGCTACGCAGAGGCAGACCCGACATTCGATGTGCAAGGTATCGATGCCGGCCATAAACTGACTATTCTGGCATCGATTGCCTTCGGTATACCGCTGCAGTTCGACAAGGTCTACACCGAGGGGATTACGGAAATCACCCGGTCTGATGTCGCCTATGCGGAGCAACTGGGCTATCGCATCAAACACCTGGGTATCGCCCGCAAAACCGGACGGGGCATCGAATTGCGCGTACATCCGACCTTGATACCGGAAAGACGCCTGATCGCCAATGTCGACGGCGTGATGAATGCAGTGCTCGTCAAAGGGGATGCCGTTGGCCCCACTTTGTATTATGGCGCCGGTGCCGGGGCGGATCCGACGGCATCGGCGGTGGTCGCGGATGTCATCGATGTGGTCAGGGTGATGACCAGCGATCCGGAGAACCGGGTGCCACACCTGGCTTTCCAGCCCGATGCTCTGGCCGATATTCCGGTACTGCCCATGGAACAGGTGGAAACGGCTTATTATCTGCGTCTGCAGGCTGAGGACAAACCGGGCGTACTGGCCGATATTACCAGAATACTCGCAGACCACCGGATCAGCATCGAAGCGATTATCCAGAAAGAGCCGGTTGCAGGAGAAACGACATTACCCGTGATCATGCTGACACAAAAGACCATGGAAAGGGAAATGAATGCGGCAATTTCGAAAATTGAAAATTTAGCGACGATAACAGGCAAAGTGACTCGGATCCGCGTCGAAACATTGGGATAAAAACAAAAATTATGGTATTGAAAAACAAATACACCGGCCTGATCGAACGCTACAAACACAGGCTGCCGGTTGCCGACGACACGCCGGTGATCAGTCTGGGGGAAGGTAATACGCCATTGATCCAGTTGCGTAACATACCTGATTTTATCGGCAAGGAAGTCGAAATTTATGTCAAATTCGAAGGTCTGAATCCAACCGGTTCCTTCAAGGACCGGGGTATGACCATGGCGGTCACCAAGGCGGTGGAAGAGGGCAGTCGGGCGATTATCTGCGCCTCGACCGGAAATACCTCGGCATCCGCGGCAGCCTATGCGGCGCGGGCCGGAATCAGTGCCTTCGTGCTGATTCCGGAGGGCAAGATAGCCTTGGGTAAACTTGCCCAGACCATGATGTACGGTGCGCTGATCATGCAAATCAGAGGCAATTTCGACGATGGCATGAAGCTGGTCAAGGAAATTGTCGACCATGCGCCGGTAACGATCGTCAATTCCATCAATCCCTTTCGCATCCAGGGGCAGAAAACGGCTGCTTTCGAAATCATCGATGAATTGGCTTGTGTGCCGGATTATCACTGCCTGCCGGTTGGCAATGCCGGCAATATCACCGCCTATTGGCAGGGTTACAGGGAATATGCATCCAGCACAGAATCATTGCCGGCGGTGGTCGCTTCCCGACCGGTAATGTGCGGCTATCAGGCAGCTGGAGCGGCGCCTTTCATAGCCGGTAAAATGATCGATAATCCCGAGACTGTCGCCACCGCGATTCGCATTGGTCATCCCCAGTCCTGGGATTATGCCTGGGCGG
Source organism: Gammaproteobacteria bacterium (assembly GCA_024276805.1). Taxonomy (GTDB): domain Bacteria; phylum Pseudomonadota; class Gammaproteobacteria; order Methylococcales; family Methylomonadaceae; genus JANEMG01. The sequence goes on along the minus strand of JAJRWJ010000265.1, from coordinate 8,578 downwards.
CGCAAAAGGAGTCGGGGGGCTGGTTTAAATGCTTTACCGACCAGCAAATTCTCGATGCGCAAAAACTGCTGGCGGCGCAGGAGGGCATCTTTTGCGAACCGGCATCGGCCACATCCCTGGCGGGGGCACTGCATGATCTTTCCGAGGGCAATATTCCCGAAGGCAGCAAAATTGTCTGCACGTTGACTGGCAACGGCCTCAAAGATCCGGATACCGCCATCCAACAGTGCACCGAAAAGCCCATCACCATCGATGCGAATCTGGATGCGGTCAAGGCGGCGATCCTGGATCGTTTGTAATTGAAGCCCCTTCTCTTCTCTGGGAAAGCGCTGTATAAAAATATTCAGGCTTTTTCAGCGCAGGAAAATCGACCAGTGCATTTCACTGTTTTCTCGAAATTTCAATTTTCTGTAGCGATTGAAATTGCCATCATATCTTTGTCGTGCCGGCAGGAATATCGGCTGAACCGGCATCTTCCTGGGAAAGCCTCTGTGACTCTTCTATGTCGAAGAATGGAAGAAATCTGTTTCCGGCTGGGTTCGGGATTTCATCATGCCTGTTGATGCAGCGATCAGGAAGATCGTTCCCCGTCCAGCACGGCATCGGCTCGACCATGTTGGTCATCTGCACCCGGTCATGCAGAGAATTTATCAATCCAGGGGTATCGATACGGAAGCCGAACTGGATTATTCTCTGGCGAATTTGCCTTCGCCATGGTTGCTGACGGGGATCGAGGAGATGACGGCGCACTTGGTGGCGGCGATAAGGCAGAGGCAAAAAATATTGATCGTCGCTGATTTCGATGCCGATGGCGCCACCAGCTGTGCTGTCGCCCTGCAGGGACTGAAGCTGCTCGGCGCCGCCGCAGTGGATTTCATTGTTCCCTGTCGCTTCAAGTACGGCTACGGACTGACTCCGGAAATTGTCAATCTTCTGCAACAGCGCCAGCCCCAGGTATTGATCACCGTGGATAATGGCATCTCCAGCATCGATGGAGTCAGGCTGGCAAAGTCACTGGGCATGACGGTGCTGATTACCGATCATCATTTGCCAGGTGATGCGTTACCCGCGGCGGATGCCATTGTCAATCCCAACCTGCCCGATGACCGCTTTCCAGGAGGCGCTCTGGCAGGCGTTGGGGTGATTTTCTATGTACTGATGGCACTCAGGGGCCGGTTGAGAGAACAGGGCTGGTTTCAGGAACATCAAATTGGCGAACCGAATTTGGGGCAATTGCTGGACTATGTCGCGCTGGGCACGGTTGCCGATGTCGTTCCCCTCGACTATACCAACAGGATTCTGGTGCAGCAGGGACTGCTGCGAATACGCGCCGATCGCTGCCATCCGGGCATAAAAGCCCTGATCGAGGTCGCCAACAGAAATGCTGCAAATCTGACTAGTGCGGATTTGGGTTTTGCTCTGGCGCCCCGCTTGAATGCCGCGGGTCGCCTGGAAAACATGGCGTTGGGTATTGCCTGCCTGGTGGCCGGCGATGCCCGGGAAGCCGCCCGGATCGCCCGGCAACTGGATGATTTGAACAAGGAGCGGCGGGAAATAGAAGGGCAGATGAAGATCGAGGCCCTGTCCCTGCTGGATGAGTTGCAGGCTTTTGATGTGCAGCATTTGTCGGCCGGCGTCTGTCTGTATGATAAAAACTGGCATCAGGGTGTCATCGGCATTCTGGCTTCGCGCATCAAGGATCGTCTGCACCGGCCGGTGGTCGCTTTTGCGCCGGCCGACAATGGCGAGATCAAAGGCTCGGCCAGGTCTATAACAGGCGTGCATATTCGCGATGTATTGAGTGACATTGCCGCAGTACACCCCAAACTGCTGAGTAAATTCGGTGGGCACGCCATGGCGGCGGGGCTGACCTTGCAAATGCACGATTATCCGGCATTCGTCCTGGCATTCGATGAAATGGTCGGCAGACAGCTGCAGCATCTCGATCTGGAGCAAAAAATATTCAGCGATGGGGAATTGTCCGCAGAGGACATCAGTTTGCAGATTGCCGAGCAATTACGGCTGGCGGGTCCCTGGGGGCAGGAGTTTCCTGAACCTGTGTTCGATGGTGTCTTTGATGTCCTGCAGTCGCGAATCGTCGGACAGCATCATTTGAAACTGGTGTTGAGACTGCCGTTCAATGATATGTTGATCGATGCCATCGCTTTTTATCTGGAAAGACCGGAACAGTGGCTGGGAGTCAGACAGATCAGGGCGGTTTATCAGTTGGACATCAATGAATATCAAGGCAAACGCAGCGTGCAGTTGATTTTGCAATATCTCGAGAAGATCACCTGAGCCTGTATGGGATAAAGGGTGCTGCAACTGCCTGCAATGGTGCGCAGTGCGCGCCATATTGAATTATCAGACGAAGTGGAATTTAAGTGGCTGGGGCTTTGGCCCTGGTGGGAAAAGTCTCGCTTTAAGTGGGGAGAGTCATGGCGGAAAATAAAAAAGGGCGATTTCAATCGCCCTTGTTCATTTTTGCCGGGCAGTCTCAATTATTGGCTGCCGGGTTTTTCGGTGGATTGCGTAGAGGAAGCAGAATCATCTGTATCTGTACTTGATGCCGTATCTGTTGCCGGTTTTTTTGTCTCTTCCGTGGCAGGAATCGATTCACCACTGGGTTTCTCGACATCTGCAGTGGGTTCCTCTTCAACAACAATGTCTTCTTCGACAAAGCCCTCTTCCCTGGGAGGCTGCTCAACTGCTGTAGCCTGTGCAGGTTCAGATTTCTGCTGTTCGGCTGATGGTGTGAAGATTTCCACTTTTGCCTCCTTGCGCAGTTGGGCAATATAATCCTGGACTTTCTTGCGCTCTACCAACGGACGCAACTGCTCTTTGATGGCATCGAAGGGAGGTGGATTCTTGCTCCTGGAATCCTCTCTGAGAATCACATGCCAGCCAAACTGTGTTTGCACCGGAACACTGGTGTATTTATTGTTTTCCAGGGCGATAACCGCTTCGGAAAAGGCGGCACCATTTGCTGGGGAGCAAACCAGCCCAGATCACCACCCTTGGCGGCGGAAGGCCCAGTGGATTTTTTCTTGGCCAGGGCAGTGAAATCCGCGCCTTTGTCCAGTTCGGCAATGATCTTTTTAGCCTCATCCTCCGTTTTCACCAGAATATGACGGGCCTTGTATTCAGTACCGCTTTCCTGACCGACCAGTTTGTCGTATTCGGCTTTCAGGTCGGCATCGGTGATGGGGTTGGCTTTCAGGTAATCTTCCAGTACTGCCTGGGAAAGCAGTGATTTTCTGATGGCATTCAGACGGGTCTGAAATTCAGGAGATTGGTCCAGGTGTTTTTTGCTTGCCTGCTGTACCAGGATTTCCCGTTGCACCAGTTCCTCGACCAGTTTGTCTTTGGGGATTTTTTGCCCTGGAGCGCGTTGGGCAATGTCTTTTTCCAGCATCTGCAATGCCGCTTTGCTGATCAGGCTGCCATTGACCTCGGCGATGGCTTCGCTTTTGTCTATTGCAGGCGCCGTGCTGGCAGTATCGGTTTTCTGGGCTTCACAGCCAACAGTAAGCGCTGCAGCGAGGATTAACAGAGAGATGGGTTTTATTTTCATTGTTGATTATTTCCTGAGGTTGTATTCTTCTGGGGTGAAAGCATCGATGCCCAATGCATGAATCTGGTTTTTCATCATTTCGCCCAAGGCACGATAGACCAGCTGGTGACGCTGAACCAGGGTTTTGCCGGAAAAATCCTGAGCAACGATGCGCACATGATAGTGTCCGCCACCGCTTTGCATTCCGGAATGACCTGCATGGGCCTGGCTGTTGTCCTGGACTTCAATCACAGCTGGATTCAGGGTTTCGGACAGGCGTGTCTTGATCTGATCGGCGCTCATTGCGGGAATACCTTTTTAAAGGGTTTTACCGTGAAGCTGGCATAGGCGCCTGATTCAAGGTAGGGGTCTGCCCCGGCCCATTGCCGGGCATCGGCCAGACTGTCAAAATCTGCAATTACCAGGCTCCCGGTAAAACCCGCATCGCCGGGGGTTTCGCTGTCTATGGCGGGGTGTGGGCCTGCCAGTATCAGTCGGCCCTGATTTTGCAGCTCCTGCAGGCGCTGGATATGCGCGGGTCGTGCAGCCTGTCGCTTTGCCAGGCTGTCTTCGACATCTTCGCTGAGTATTGCATAAAGCACTGTGTCACTCCTCCTCTGTATCGGGAATATATTTATTCAAAAAGAAGACTTGCAGAACGATGAAGACAAACATCAGTCCGGGAACGCCGAAGGTCTTGAAGTTGACCCAGGTGTCGGTATCGAAATTGTACATGACATAGACATTGAGGCTGCCAATGCTGAGAAACAACAATGCCCAAAAGAAATTCAGGCGCTTCCATACAGCTTTCGGCAGTTCCAGATTGCTGCCCATCATCCTTTCGATGAAGGGTTTTTCCCCAATGAACTGACTGCCCAGGAAGGCAAAGCCGAAAAGCCATTCGATGATGGTCAGTTTCCATTTGATGAAGGCTTCATCCTGCAGGTAAATGGTCATGCCGCCCATGACCAGGATCAGTCCCAGGGTTATCCATTGCATGGTTTCGACCTTGCGGTATTTGAACCAGACGAAGGCTACCTGCAGCAGCGTTGCGACAATGACCACGGCAGTGGCGATGTAGATATCATAAAGCTTGAAGGCGATAAAAAATAATATGATCGGAAAGAAATCGAGCAGTTGTTTCATGGTGATGACTGGAGATTGGGGTTTATTAGATGTAAAAATCGATGCCGGCCAGAATAGACAGCTGTTCCTGCACGGGTTGATAGAGTTCTTCGGTATAGGCATCGATTGCTTTCTGCATTCGTGTGTTGCCGGCAGCGTCGAATGTATTCCGGTCTGTCGGAATACGCTGACCGGCTTTGATTTGCTGTACTGCACTGGCAATTTCGTTTGCCGTCAATGCATGTGTGTATTGTCTTTGCTGTGCAGAGTGGTCAGGCCGGCGTTGCTGTTCTGCATCGCGCTCCGGATTTATTTTTTGCACGCCAAGCAACCTGCCCAGATCAGTCTGCTGCTGACTTGTGGCCGGAATGGAAGCGTTGATCGGTGTGCGGCTAATTTGCATATTTATGTCTATTCCATGCGACCGTTTTTGCCAGAGGCGATGGAAATGAGAATTATACTTTAATTGTATGTGCTTTGCTGCTGATTGTATACTTTTTACGTATTAAAATTAAGTGTTTGAAAATTCCCTGCCCTGAGCCTCTTTTGCACTGTTGTCTTCAGGAATGCAGGGAATTGTGTGTAACCAGCATTTATGGTTCGAGTGGGCTTTCTGTTAAAATGTTCCCTTTAAATTGCAGGGTTGGAAGATGCAGCAGAATACAGAGATTGAATTACAGGCCGCCGCGTTCCGCCGCCTGGTCGAACATTTGCAGGCCCATACGGAGGTGCAGAATATCGATTTGATGATTCTCGCGGACTTTTGTCGGAATTGCCTGGCCAAATGGTATCTGGCCGCCGCCCAGGAGAGAGGTGAGGAACTGGATTATGAGCAGGCCAGGGAAGTTATTTATGGCATGCCCTATCAGGAATGGAAAGAAAAATACCAACAGGAGGCCACTACCGAGCAACTCGCCGCTTATCAACGCAGGCAGCAGGAAAAGAACTGATGTCCCGGCAGCAGGATCAGGATTTTTCCGGAATTCTTGGTCAGGACTATCGACTGCTGAAGCTGATTTGCCCTTTGGCTGCTGAAATGAGTCGCCTGGTTGGCAGGCAGGTTGGTGATTACCAGCCCAGACTGCCTGTTGATCGATTGCAGGTGCTGGAGATTGGCGGTGGCACCGGTATTACCAGTCTGGCGATATTGACAGCCCGGGAAGACTGTCATGTGCTGGCGATCGACAACGAGCCTAACATGCTGGATCAGGCCCGGCAGAATCTGCAGCATTGGACTGACCAGGGGCGCCTGGCCTTTCTGGAGCAGGATGCTCTGACTGCTTTGCAGCGGCAGGAAACGGCAGCCATCGATATTGTCGCCTCCGCCTATACCCTGCATAATTTTCATGATGCCTACCGTAGTCAGGTGGTTCGGGAGATATTCCGGGTATTGAAGCCTGGTGGACTTTTCGTCAATGGCGACCGCTATGCCCTGGATGATATCGATGCCCATACCCGATTGATTCAGCAGGAAGTCAGCGGCTATTTCACCGTTTTGACGAAGCTGCAGCGCCTGGATCTGCTGGAGCAATGGCTGGTGCATTTGTTTTCCGATGAATCGGAAAATCATGTCATGCGTGAAACCCCGGCTTTGCGTCTGTTGCGCGAGACAGGCTTTGTCGATATAAAACTCACTGCCAGGCAGCAGGTGAATGCGCTATTGAACGCCAGCAGACCCCATTGACATTGATGGCGGAGACATGACAGTTGCGACGCATATCCATTGCTGCAGCTGGCCAAGCGAAAAAATGCCGCTGTAGCTACTTTAAAGCAGGCTTTTTCAACGCGGCTATCGGCAAAAATTGATTTGCGGAGAGTATATGTAGTATATAAGGTGCGAGGCTTTTATTCACAGTCATCATGACCAGAAGGGGAAATTTTGACTGTGGTATTGCGTTCGGTATGGCAGCGCCAGGGTGTTTCATTATTTCAAAAAATTATTGATCACTTGCAGGTCTTCTTTGCGCAAGCTGCTGACCGCCTGTTTTAAAGCAAGACCATTGAGTATGTAATCATAGCGGGTTTGTGAATATTTGGTTTTGGCGTTGAACAGGTTGCGTGTCGCGGCCAGTACATCGACCATGGTTCGGGTGCCGACATCGAAGCCGGCTTCCGTCGCTTCCAAGGAGCTTTCCCCGGATACTACTGCGGCTTGCAATGCTTTCACCCGGCTGATGCTGGAAATCACACCGCGATAGGCATCCTTGACCTGGCGATTCACCGATCGTTTCGTGGCAATCAGCTGGTCCTGGGCCTGGGCGTATTGATATTGGGCTTGGCGGGTGCGGGAATTGACCGCACCGCCTTGAAACAGCGGGACGTTCAACTGCAGGCCAATGTTTTGCCGGTTGCCGCGCAGGCCGAATGTCGCGCTATTGTCGGTCAAACCATAGGAGCCTACGATATCCAGAGTCGGGTAATGTCCACTGCGTTGCAGTTCGATGGTTTTCTTGATGACTTCCGTGCCATTGATCGCGGCAATGACATTCAGGTTGTTGACAATGGCATTTTTGCTCCATTCCTCGATGTCGGTAGGCTGCGGTTCGATCAGAGGCAGCTCTTCACCCAGAAAGGCCAGATTCGCCGCATTGCCCGCGCCAATGATCTCCCTGAGCCGCTCTTTGGCGTTGTCGACTTCATTTGCCGCGGCGATTACATCGGAAGTGGCCTGGTCGAAGCCTGCCTGCGCCTCGTAGACATCGGTAATGGCAATCAGACCAACCTTGAAGCGTTGCTGGGCCTGTTCCAGCTGACGGCCGATGGATTTTTTTTCGGCTTTTCTGAATTCTACATTGTCCAGGGCCGACAAGACATCGAAGTAGGCTTTGGCAGTTCTGATCATCAGGTTTTGCACTTCGGCCTGGTATTGGGCTTCGGCCTGGGCAATCTGATTGTCGGCCTGGCTGAGCTGCACCCAGTGCTCATAATGAAAGACCGGCTGCACCAGATTCAGGGAAAACTGGCTGTTGAAATAACTCTGTGCTCCGGAGCCGGAAACGATACGACTGGCGCCGAAGCTTTTAATGTTGCTCAACCAGTTTTTGCTGGTGCTGAGACTGCCGGTCACAGTTGGCAGCATTTGCGCGATACTTTGCTCCTTGCTTTCGCCAATGGCTTGTCGGTTGGCATATGCCGCTTTCAGGGTGGGATCGTTCTCCATGGCCAGGGAATAAATTTCCATCAGATCCTGGGCCGCCTGAACGGCAATCCAGGGACAGCACAGCAGACAAAAGACAATGATTCTTTTTCCGGGCATTAAAAGCATCCTTAACTTTGATAAATCAAACATGAAAAACACATGACGAACAGGTTGTGGGAGATTTTGCGAAACCCGTTGGCAACGATAAAACCGTCCGGATTATATTTTATTGTGGCCGAAAATGATACTACAAATATTGTCGAATCCAGGCGGGACGCAGGCCGCCTGTATAAACGTATATGGTTTTCCATATGAGGAAGGATTTTGAGGTGTATTACAGAATTCTCGGTTCTTTTGCCATGTGCGGAGAGTATATTCGGCTCCAGGGGCTTTTCTGATGCCAGTTCAGCGTCTATTCACTACAGCGGGTTTATGATATTCACCAATCATAATGAAATCTCGAGGTGATGGCCATGAATTCTTCCAACACATCAAAAATATTGCAGGCAATTACATTCAGTATCATGGTTGTCAGCCTGAACCCCGTGCAATCCGCTTTGGCCGAAAGTCAGGAGGTCAGCCATTTCCAGCGAGCCCGCTATGGCATGGAGCATCATGGATATAGTCATGGCCGGTATTATTCTCCCTACCGAGATGGCTTCAGACATGGGCAGGGTCACTACGGTTACCGGAACCATTATTACAGAGGCAAGCATGGTCGATATTATGGTGGTTATGGGCGCTACTACGGAAACAGTCAT
>JAJRWJ010000264.1 GCA_024276805.1 Gammaproteobacteria bacterium | reverse complement strand
GCAACCGGAAGTGCAATTTCTGGCGCGCTTGTACCGGCGTCTCTTTGAAAAAAGTCTGACACTCTTTCAAGACCGGTATCAGTGTGATTTGTTGACAGCCTTCGCCAGACATCGGGCAACTGGCAAACTGGAACTGATCACCTCTGCCGCAACACATGGTTTCCTGCCGCTGCTCGGCATCAGCGAAGCGGCGGTGCGCAATCAGATCGATATCGGCGTGGCATCTTTTCAGGAGTATTTCGGTGCGCCGCCCGATGGCTTCTGGCTTCCCGAATGCGGCTATTATCCCGGTCTGGAAGTATTGCTGCATGATGCTGGCATCGATTATTTTTTTGTCGATACCCATGGCATCGAACATGCCAGTCAGAGGCCTCGCTATGGTGTCCATGCCCCGCTGGATTGCGGCAATGGCGTATTTGCCTTCGCCCGGGATCCGGAATCGTCCCGTCAGGTGTGGAGTTCCCATGAAGGTTACCCGGGCGATTCTGACTATCGCGAATATTACCGCGACATCGGTTTCGACCGGGATATGGCATATATTGCCCCCTATATTCTCGATGGCAGGATCCGTATCAATACCGGCATCAAATATCATCGTGTCACTGGCGACAGCCAGGAAAAGGAAATCTACCATCCAAGACAGGCATGGCGGAAAGCACGCCTGCACGCAGAGGATTTTCTCGACAAGCGGCGCGCGCAAATCGAGCGCCTCAAAGGCGAAATGGACCGCCAGCCAATTATCATCGCTCCCTATGATGCCGAATTGTTCGGGCATTGGTGGTTCGAAGGGCCGCACTGGCTGGAGTGGGTGCTGCGCCTGGCGGGAGATACGCGATATGCTCTGCGGACAATTTCCTGCAACGATTATTTGCAACAGTACCCAACGTCACAGGTTTCGGTACCATCGGCATCCACCTGGGGGGATCAGGGCTATTCCAGTTACTGGATCAATGAAGAAAATGCCTGGATCTACCCGTTGCTGCACAAGGCCTGCGCTAAAATGCATCAATTGGCCGAAGATTTCAGCGCGGTTGCCAGTGGTTCGCTACAGGAAAGAGCATTGAATCAGGCGGCCAGATCACTTTTACTTGCACAGGCATCGGACTGGGCGTTTATAATGAAGTCCGGTACAACCATCGAGTATGCCAAGAAACGGGTCACGGACTGTCTTGCCAGATTCAACTATCTACATGACAGTATTCTGAAAAACAGCATCGATGAAAGATATCTGGCGGCGCTGGAAATCATGGACAATATTTTTCCAGACATCGACTTTCGAGACTACAGGAGGCGGGCAAAATCGCCCGGTAAAAATCCAGCCGATAAAGCAGGTTAAAGACATACAGCAAGCCATTCCGATCGCTGCGCAGATGTATTGACAAGCATTTGCATTCAGAAACAACAAAGCAAAGCAGATACGGCCCCGGCCGTGCTTCGCTTCAATATCTTTTTAATCCAACTTCATTATTTTTTATACGGTTCTAAAGACACATGGTTAAGAAAAGCTCAAGTGATGACAAGCCCAAAACACAGGGAGAAGACGGCGCCAAGGATGAGGCGGTAACAAAGCCCGAGGCAACTGCGAAAAAGAGATCGACCCGCGCCTCCCGCTCTGGAACAGGCGCAGCAGGCAAAAGAAAGGCTGCAGCGGCTAAAAAGACCGGCACCGCGGAGAAAACAGCCACGACGGCAAAACAACCGTCTGCACCTGCTGCCGACAGTGCTGCAGGCAAAACCGTGACTGGTAAAACCACCGCAGGAAAGGCTTCTGCCGGAAAAACGGCGACCCACAGCAAAGCCGCGTCGTCTGCAACCGAAAAGGCAGCAGCTGGCGGCACACGCTCTGCAGAAAAAGCCGCACCGACTGGAAAAAGCAGAACCGGAGCAACGGGAAAAACTGCCTCCCGGTCGGCAGCCACCGAGGCGGCAAAAACCGAGTCAGCCGCTGAACTCATCCCGACGCCGCCGGCCAGACAGGAAACCGGTCCCAAGGGAAAAATCGTGCCACAGTCCAGGTCGGCAAGGGCAGAGCAAAAAGAATCTGGCGTGACAGGCAAGCCGTCGCCACAGGCAGCGGCACAACCCGTCAGGACATCAGTGCTGGCGGAGGAAAAATCACCCGCTGCAGCAGGCAAGCAAGCCGAGACCGGCGGGCAACGCATCTACCAGGAGCCGGAAACGCCGCTGGCCAGCCCTCCAGCTCCGGTCGAGGAAGCCGAATCGATCATTCCGCCGATAGAACAGGAACAGCAAGCGGCAGAAGAGTCTAAAGGCCCGCCTGAGCAGGGACAGGAAGTTCAGCATATTACCCATCCCGGTCCGCAACATCCTCCCATGTTCATCGTACAGATCACCCCGGAACTGGCGCCACTGGCAAAAGTCGGCGGACTGGCCGATGTCGTCACCGGTTTGAGTCGGGAGCTGGAACTGCGCGGCAACAGTGTGGAAATCATCCTGCCCAAATATGACAACATGCGCTATGAGCATATCTGGGGGCTGTGCAAGACCTTCGATGATCTGTGGGTTCCCTGGTATGGAGGCAGTATTCATTGCTCCGTCTGGTTTGGTTTCGTGCATGGCCGGAAATGTTTTTTCATCGAGCCGCATTCACAGGACAATTTCTTCAATCGCGGTTCCATTTACGGTTTCGATGACGACATTCTGCGCTTCGCCTTTTTTTCCAGGGCGGCATTGGAATTCTTGTGGCAGTCCGGCAAGCATCCGGACATCATTCATTGTCATGACTGGCAGACTGCACTGGTGCCGGTATTTCTCTATGAAATCTATCAGCACATGGGCATGACCCACCCCCGCGTCTGTTTCACCATTCATAATTTCAAGCATCAGGGCGTCACCGG
>JAJRWJ010000263.1 GCA_024276805.1 Gammaproteobacteria bacterium | reverse complement strand
TATTGCGGATCATGGCGAACAGTGACTGCGCCTGCGCCGCGCCGTCCATGCTCCAGCTGGCATTGAAGATTTTGTGCCGGCAATGCTCGGAATTGGCCTGGGCGAACATCATCAGCTCCACATCGCTGGGGTTCCGGCCCAGCTTCTGAAAGCTGTCTGCGAGATAAGCGATTTCATCGTCCGACAGGGCCAGTCCCAGCTCCCTGTTGGCTATTTCCAGCGCTGCAGGTCCCTGCTCCATCAACGGTGCGGTGTGCAGCGGCAGGGGGCGATGCCCGGCAAAGGAATCCGGCTCGCTGCCGTCTGAGAGCAGCGACTGGGTCATGCGGTCATGCAGCAAAGGGGCCAGGCGCTGCAACAATACTGGAGTCAGCGCTTCGCCGGCAGTGTTGGCAAAGCGATACTGTATACCCCTTTCGATGCGTCTGACCGCGGTCAGACCACAACGCTGGGCAATTTCCGTGGCCTTGCTGGACCAGGGTGAAATCGTCCCGGCTCGTGGGATGACCAGCAGTGTGTCTGTGGCAGGTTCCTGGGCAACATTGCCAGTGCCATAATCGAGCAATCTGTGCAGTATATTCAGCTGTTCTTCGGACAAGGGTCTGTCGAGATCGACAAAATGCACGAACTCGGCGCAGACGGACTGAATACCAGACTCGATGGCCTGGCATGCGCCCAGCAATTGTTGCAGACGGAATTCGGAAAGTGCGGAACAGCCGTGGATTTTAAGCATTGGGGATACGATTGACTAAAGTTTCGGGGAATTGCCGGTCATTTCGATCAGGGGGAGGTCAAATCTCCATCACTGTAGGACACATCAGGCTTCATTTATTGAATTGCCTGGATTGACAGAACCTGTCCATGGAGTAATGGGGATGGGGAACAGCAAAAATACCGGATTGCTCATCAATTGTCCGCATAGTCCGCCTGTATGGCGCTATAGATGGATTTCAGCAATTTCAGGCCCGGGCCATCCGACAACGGCACATCATTGTCGTCGGTGACGATCACTTCGGTGAACTGCCGGTTTTGGGCAAGCCTGACCCGATACTCCTTTTCCTGATTTTGATCTTCGCCAAAAAAGAAAACCAGTTCCTCCCATATCGATCCGTCTTCCATGGCATGGGCATTGGGATCGTACTGGACATAATAGACGCCATCCGCCAGATTGCGATCGGTGATTTCCAGCGCCTGCCGGGACAGGGCCTTGCCAACGATGCGCCAGGCCCTGTCAAAAGGTTCACTGAGTTGTATGCGCGTGGCTCCACCCTGCAGTTCCACCAGTTTCACCTGGTCGACAACGACCTGTGGCGCACCAGGCGCCTGGGACCCGGAGCCGGCCGCATCCACACCAGTCTGGGTATCGATACGATTGTTGGCCAGTTCCGGTGGAACATAGAGCGGAGGGATTTCGCTGCTGTAATAATAATCCTTGACCTTGTCGGGAAACTGGCTTTTTATCCAGTCACAGGCGGTAACACTGGTCAGCAGCAGGGCCGCCGTTACGGACAATAGCAGTTTTGCTTTTGTCATATATGACTACAGAACTTCAGCCTGATGCATTGCGCCCCGCACGGCATCATGGCAATCTTCGGTCAACCAGGTCAGGGGCAGGCGTATGCCTCTGGTCATCAGCCCCATTTCCGCGACCGCCCATTTCACTGGTATCGGATTGGCCTGGATGAACAGATGCTTGTGCAGACCCCACAACCTGGCATCGATGCTCAATGCCGTTTCCCGGTTGCCATCGATGGCGGCCTGGACCATTTGATGCATCAGTCTTGGCGCAACATTACCAGTGACGGTAATCACACCTTGTCCTCCCAGCAGGCAGAATTCGCAGGAGGAGGCATCGTCTCCGGAGTACATGGCGAAATCATCACCACACAATTCATGGATACGCTTGACCCGCGACAAGTCGCCGGTCGCCTCTTTGATGCCGATGATATTTGGCACTTCAGCCAGCCGCCCCACGGTTTCCGGCAGCATGTCACAGGCTGTGCGTCCCGGGACGTTATATAAAATCTGGGGAATATCGACGGCTTCGGCAACGGCCCGGTGATGCAGGTACAGCCCCTGCTGGGTCGGTTTGTTGTAATAGGGTGTCACCAGCAGACAGGCATCGGCGCCGACCTGTTTCGCCTTGCGCGTCAGGGCAATGGCTTCGGTCGTGGAATTGGCGCCGGTGCCGGCAATTACCGGCATTCTGTCATCGACCAGTTCGACGATGGTCTGTATGACCTGGCAATGTTCATTTTCATCGAGTGTCGCCGATTCGCCGGTGGTGCCCACGGCAACCAGCGCATCCGTTCCCTGTTCGATATGGAATTCCACAAGCCTTTTCAGGCTGTCGTTGTCCACGGCGCCACTTTCATCCATCGGCGTAACCAGCGCAACGATGCTACCTTGAATCATGCAAATCTCTCGTCAATAAATTTAGAACCGTGGATATTATACTCTCCGCCGATGTTCTGCAAAAAAACTACTGGCACGGACCGATGTAGCGGCCGGTCAATTTGCTGTTCATCTGCATCGGCGACTGGTTTGCGCCACTCATTTTCATGACAAAGTTGCCACTGAACGCGGTGTGCCGATAATCGATGTTGCCGGTTCCGGTCATCTGCATACCCTGCTGTTGACAGCTCATCTGCCAGGAAACCGAGTTACTCCGGACATCCATTTTTTGCATGGTGCAATTGTTGTTGCGCAATATATTTTCCGGCTTCATGCTCTGTTTGGTAAAACACTGCTTGAAAGTCACCGGCGGGACGGCCATCGGCATGCCCGGCATTTCCATCTGGGATGTGATCTCCCACATCCCTTCCCTGACATCCGGACCTTCCGCTCCGGCAAACACACTTTCCAACATGACAGCCAGCAACAACGTCAATACAAACTGCAATTTCATATCCATTCTCCTGTATTTAAACCGCTTAACATCCATGAACAGCCAGTACGATGGGCTGATTTATTCATAATCATTGGCTTGAGGCCAACGATTGTGCCGGCACATCCCTGTGCCGGATCAGTGTCCGCCAGTACACACGCACACAACGGTAGCAGTATAACCAAAAGGAAAAAACACCGCTATGGCAATATTACCTCAGGATTTTT
>JAJRWJ010000262.1 GCA_024276805.1 Gammaproteobacteria bacterium | reverse complement strand
TGATCCAGCACTTCCCGCTCATGGGAGAGAAAGGGAACATGCCCGGCCGCGGCGATCTTGTTCAAGACCAGTCCCGGCTGCAGTTGCTGCATGGCCTGGCCTGCCGCTGCCGGCACCAACCTGTCCCGCCCGCCCAGAATCGCCAGAACAGGACAGGACAAGCTCCCCAGTGCCAGGCGCAGATCACTTTCCTGCAATATCCGCAATCCGGCAAACAGCGCCTGCCGGTCCGGCATGCCGTTTTCGCCGAGACGGTTTTTCAAGCCTTTCAGCTTTTCCCTGGCGTCCGGCAGGCCTTGTACCTGCTGTGCCAGAAACCGTATCAGAGTCCATCGGCAATCATTCTCGAGATCTTCAGCGAACTGCTGCAGCGCCGCTGCCGGCACCCCCGGCCAGTCTGTACCCTGGGTAAAATGAGGATTGCCAGACAACAGAATCAAGGCATTGACGCGATGCGGTGCTTTTGCGGCGACCGCCAGCGCCAGTGTAGCGCCCAGCGACCATCCCAGCCAGCAGCAAGGCTGTTGTGGCAGCGCTTCCAGCAATGCCCCGGCACAGGATTCCAGGCTGAAATCAGACCCAGGACTGCGGCCATGTCCCGGCAGATCGACACAGATGACCCGATAGCGCCTGCCCAGCTGCCTGGCAAAATCCCTCCAGATACCGGTATGCATGCCCCAACCATGCAGCATCACCAGTGGCTGTCCGCTGCCATGGCTTTCCGTGTAAAGATCGTTCATAAGCGCATTTTCTCCAAGGCATCGAGCAGCCTGTCCACATGGGCAAACTGGTGCTGCGCGGAAAACGTGATACGCAGTCGGGCGGTACCGCGCGGCACGGTCGGTGGCCTGATGGCTCCAACCAGCCAGCCCTGCTGCAGCAGCGCCTCGCTGACCGCCACGGCGCGCTGACTGTCGCCAAGCCGCACGACCTGGATGGCGGAACCGGAATCGGGCAATTGCAGACCCAGTTGCCGGGCGCCCTTTCTGAAACGCTGCGTCAAGGCCGCCAGCCTGTCCCGTCGCCAGTCTTCGGCAATCACCAGACGCAACGCCGCGCGACCGGCCTCTGCCAGAGCCGCCGGCATCGCCGTGGTATAGATATAGGTGCGGGCCCGCTGAATCAAGGTCTCGATGAGTGCATCGGATCCGGCCACGAAGGCGCCAAACACGCCGAAGGCCTTGCCCAGGGTGGCCATCAGCACCGGCGCCTGCAGCGGGGTCAAACCAAAATGGCCACAGCTGCCGCTCCCTTTGTCGCCGAGCACGCCGATGCCGTGGGCGTCATCGACCATCAGCCAGGCCCGGTTGTCTGCGGCGATCTTTGCCAGCCCGGGCAACGGCGCCAGATCGCCATCCATGCTGAACACGCCATCGCTGACGATCAAGCGGTTCTCTGCCGGAATTTTCTGCACAGCCGCGGCCAGGGCATCGACATCGGCGTGGCGAAAGCGTTTCAAGCGGGCGCCGGAATACAGGCCGCCATCCAGCAGCGAAGCGTGATTCAGACGATCCTCGAATACCGCATCGCCCCTTCCCAGCAAGGCGGTGATCACCCCCAGATTGGCCATGTAGCCGGTAGAAAACAGCAGCGCACGGTCCCGCCCGGTAAAGTCCGCCAGTTCCTCTTCCAAGGCATGATGGGCTTTGCTGTGCCCGCACAGCAAATGCGCCGAGCCACTGCCGACGCCATAGTGCTGCGCACCTTTTATCATCGCCTTGACCACCTCCGGATGGCTGGCCAGCCCCAGATAGTCGTTGCTGCTGAAATTCAGCAGCTCGCGGCCGTCCATGCGCACCTCCACGCCCTGGGCGGACTCCAGGATCCGGCGCTTCCTGTACAGCCCCTGCTCCTGAACCTGTCGGAGCTGCGGCGACAAATTATCGAACGCCCCAGTCAATGGCAGGAGCCACCGGTATGCACACCCAGACGACTGAACAATTCCCTGTCGCTGCTGGTCATCGGATTATCGGTGGTGAGCAGTTTTTCGCCATAGAAAATGGAATTGGCCCCAGCCAGAAAACACAGCGCCTGCATTTCATCGCTCATGTCGCTGCGACCGGCTGAAAGCCGTACCCGGGATTCCGGCATCAGAATTCTGGCCACGGCGATGGTGCGCACGAACACGATCGGGTCCAGCGCCTCGACGCCATCCAGCGGTGTCCCCTGCACCTGCACCAGCATGTTGATTGGCACGCTTTCCGGGTGTTTCGGCAGGTTTGCCAGTTCCTGCAGCAGCTTGGCCCGGTCGGCATCGCTTTCCCCCATGCCGACGATGCCGCCACAGCAGACATTGATACCCGCCTCCCTGACCCGCTGCAGGGTATCCAGACGGTCCTGATAGGTCCGGGTGGTGATGATTTCCGAATAATAGTCTTCCGAGGTATCGAGATTGTGGTTGTAATAGTCCAGTCCGCCTTCCTTGAGCCGTTCGGTCTGTTCCGTGGTGAGCATGCCCAGCGTGACACAGGTTTCCATCCCCAGGGCCTTGACCCCCTGCACCATTGCCACAACCCTTTCGATATCCCTGTCCTTGGGCTGACGCCATGCCGCCCCCATACAAAACCGCGAAGCCCCCTGCTCCCTGGCGCGTCTGGCGGCCGCCAGCACTTCCTCGACCGGCAGCAGGGCTTGCGGATGCAGATCGGCATCGTAGCGGGCACTTTGCGGACAATAGGCGCAATCCTCGGAACAGGAGCCGGTCTTGATACTCAGCAGACTGCTGACCTGGATCTCATTGGCATCGAAATTTTCCCGATGCACCGTTTGCGCCTGAAAGAGCAGATCGTTGAAAGGCTGGGAAAACAACGCCAGTACCTCGGACAGCCGCCAGTCATGGCGCAATTGTGACGGCGCCGCAGTATTCTTCATGTTGTCGGTCAAGGCTGCAGACATTCTGCTAATCTCCATAGGGTAAAAGGTTCTTATTGGGTGGCAAACAGGCATTCGTCAACCTGATTGCGCTGATATGGTAAACAACTGGCTGAATATTATACAGGATATACTGCTGCCGCCCACCTGTTTGCTGTGCGGCAATCGTGGCCAGCCTGGCCGGGACCTGTGCCTTCCCTGCCAGGAGTCGCTGCCGAAAAACAGCACCTGCTGCCGACAATGCGCCAGCCCTGTTGCCACGGCTTACGGACTGCATCCCGGCCTGTGTGGCTCCTGCCTGCGCAGCCCCCCGGCTTTCGACAATACCTTCGCACCTTATCTGCACCAGGATGCGGTGCGCTATCTGATCACCAAGCTGAAATTCCATGGCCGTTATCAGCATGCCCGCATCCTGGGAACGCTGCTCGCCGATTACCTGCAGAACACCACGGAAATGCCGGAGCTGATCGTTCCGGTACCTTTGCATCCCGGACGTTACCGTCAGCGCGGTTTCAATCAGGCCATCGAAACTGCCAGAATTGTCGCCCGGCAATTGCAGATCCCTCTGGATCTCCATTCCTGCCGCAGGCACAGAAACACCCGGCACCAGACCGGCCTGAGCGCCAGGCAGCGGCGCGCAAACATGATCGGC
>JAJRWJ010000015.1 GCA_024276805.1 Gammaproteobacteria bacterium | reverse complement strand
CTTGATCAAATCGAAAATTAACTATGTCCAAAGCGATAACATTTCAAGTGCAGCCGGGTGGTGAGTTGCACGGCGAGGCCCGGGTTCCCGGCGATAAATCCATTTCCCACCGGTCGATCATTCTCGGCTCGATTGCCGAGGGCGTGACCCATATTCGCGGTTTTCTGGAGGGCGAGGATGCCCTCGCAACGCTGCAGGCATTCCGCGACATGGGGGTCGAAATCGAAGGTCCCGAACAGGGTGAAGTGGTCGTGCATGGTGTCGGTCTGCACGGCCTGCAGGCGCCAAAGGGGCCGCTCGACCTGGGTAATTCCGGAACCTCCATGCGTCTGTTGAGCGGGCTGCTGGCAGGCCAGAATTTTTCTGTTACCTTGACCGGTGACGCCTCGCTGTCGTCCCGGCCGATGCGCCGCGTGATCACGCCGCTGACCCGGATGGGCGCGAAAATCGAGGCCACTGAAGCCGGCACGGCGCCACTGCATATAGCCGGCAACGGCACATTGTCAGGATTGTCTTATGCGATGCCGGTGGCCAGCGCCCAGGTGAAATCCTGTCTGCTGCTGGCGGGTCTCTACGCCGATGGGGTAACCAGTGTCATCGAACCGGCTCCGACGCGCGATCATACTGAAAGAATGCTGCGCGGTTTTCAATATCCATTGCAGCAGCAGGGCAGCAAGGTGTCGATCCGGGGTGGCGGGAAGCTGTTGGCTACCGATATCGACGTTCCCGGGGATATTTCCTCTGCGGCGTTTTTCCTGGTGGGAGCGGCCATCACTCCAGGATCCGATGTCACGTTGCAGCATGTCGGCATCAACCCGACACGTACCGGAGTCATCGAGATTCTGAAGCTGATGGGCGCCGGGATAGACATATTGAATCAACGGGTCATCGGCGGAGAACCGGTAGCCGATTTGCGGGTCCGTTCCCGGCCGTTGCATGGCATCGACATTCCCGAGCGACTGGTGCCACTGGCCATCGACGAGTTTCCGGTGCTGTTCGTCGCGGCCGCCTGTGCAGAGGGTGAGACCCGTCTGACCGGTGCGCGGGAACTGCGGGTCAAGGAAAGCGACCGCATCCAGGTCATGGCGGATGGTTTGCAGACGCTGGGTATCGATGCACGACCCACCGAAGATGGCATGATCATTCAGAGCGGTATGATGGCAGGGGGGGAAGTCGATTCCCATGGTGATCACCGTATAGCCATGGCTTTTTCCATTGCCGGCATGCACGCCAGAGAGCCAGTGCTGATCAGGAATTGCGCCAACGTCAATACCTCGTTTCCTGAATTTATCGAACTTTCGCGACGACTTGGCCTGAATATACGCGTGACTGAAGCATGAAGGAGCCGCCTGTCTTGACCATCGACGGTCCCAGCGGCGCGGGGAAAGGAACGGTCAGTCGGGCCGTGGCGAAAAGACTGGGTTGGCATTATCTGGACAGCGGTTCGATTTACCGTTCGTTGGCCATTGCCGTCCTGGAGCAAGGGGTTTTCCCGGAAGATGAGCAGGCCGTTGCCGACCTTGCCCGCTCGATGCGGCTGGAATTCAACTGTGGCGACACCTTGACGGTCTACCTGAACGGAGTGGATATCACCCGGCAGCTGGCTGCTGAATCCACCGGCAACACTGCCTCGAAAATTGCCGCCCTGCCCAAGGTACGCCAGGTTCTGCTGCAGAAGCAGCGGGACTTTCAGCGTCAACCCGGTCTGGTGGCGGATGGCCGGGATATGGGCTCGGTAGTGTTTCCAGACGCCGAATATAAGGTCTATTTGACCGCCAGTGCCGGGGAAAGAGCGGAGCGCAGATATAAACAGTTGATAGAAAAAGGGATTCATGCTAACCTAGAACAGATCAGAAAAGAGATAGATGAACGCGACCGCCGCGATCAGGAACGCAAGACGGCGCCGCTGGTGATGCCCAGTGATGCTTACTATCTCGATTCTTCCAACAAGCCTGTAGAACAGGTTATAGAGGAAGTGCTGAACCTGATCCATTGAAATTTGGATTTTAGCTCTCCGCATGTGAACTTTTTGCATTCAGATTCAGTCTTCTGTCTAATGCGCTAACGGATGAAGGACTGCTGCCATTCGTGTCAGCAGGGATGGTCCATGCCGCCATTGGCCAGAATAAAGAGGCGCTTCTGCCTTTTGCAGCGATGCGCGGAGAGTGTGCATCTTGGTGGCCGCTGTTTTCAGGCAGCGGCTTTTTTATTAATTTATTTTAAATGTTAGGCCTGTTTGTTCTAAAAGCAGGTACGGGAAAGTAGAAAATGGGCGAAAGCTTTGCAGAATTATTTGAAGAAAGTATGGCCAAGACGGAAATGCGTCCTGGCTCCATGTTGAAAGGCACGGTTGTAGATATCGATAACGACAAGATCGTCGTCAATGCAGGACTGAAATCGGAAGGTATCATACCGAAGTGGCAGTTTTTGAATGCCGATGGTGAACTGGAAGTCAACATTGGCGATGAAGTGGAAGTTGCACTGGACCTTTTCGAAGATGGTCTGGGTTCCACCCTGCTTTCCCGCGACAAAGCGAAAAGAAACAAGGCCTGGGCCGATCTGGAAAAGGCCTACGAAAACAACGAGACCATTACCGGACGTATTACCGGCAAGGTCAGAGGTGGCTTTACCGTCACCGTTGGCGCGTTGCGCGCCTTTTTACCCGGTTCGCTGGTCGATGTGCGGCCGATCAGGGACACCACCTTTCTGGAAAACCGCGATCTTGAATTCAAGGTGATCAAGATCGACCAGAAACGTAACAATGTCGTATTGTCCCGCCGCGCTGTGGTGGAATCGGAATACAGTGCGGAAAGGGAGGCGTTGCTGGAAAGCCTGCACGATGGCGCGGTTCTTACCGGCGTGGTGAAAAACCTCACCGACTATGGCGCATTCATCGATCTGGGCGGCATCGATGGTCTGCTGCATATTACCGACATGGCCTGGCGCCGCGTCCGCCATCCTTCGGAATGTGTGGAAATCGGCCAGGAAGTACAAGTCAAGGTACTGAAGTACGATAAAGAGAAAAGCCGCGTCTCCCTGGGTATGAAACAGCTGGGTGAAGATCCATGGCGTAACATTGCCCGCCGCTATCCAGCAGGCACCCGCGTCTTCGGTAAAGTCAACAATCTGACCGACTATGGCTGTTTCGTCGAAATCGAGGAGGGCGTGGAAGGCTTGGTGCATGTCTCGGAAATGGACTGGACCAACAAGAACGTCAATCCTTCCAAAGTCGTCCAACTGGGTGATGAAGTGGAAGTGATGGTGCTGGAGATCGATGAGGAACGCCGCCGCATCTCGCTGGGTATGAAGCAGTGTGTGCCGAATCCCTGGGATGAATTTGCCGCCACCCATAACAAAGGCGACAAGATCAAGGGCAAAATCAAATCGATCACCGATTTTGGCATCTTTATCGGCCTGGAAGGCAATATCGATGGACTGGTGCACATGTCCGATATTTCCTGGACCGAATCCGGCGAGGCCGCGTTGCGCAACTACAAGAAAGGTGACGAAGTCGAAACCGTGATACTTGCCGTCGATGCCGAACGGGAACGTATTTCCCTGGGCATCAAGCAACTGGAGCAGGATCCATTCCAGAACTGGCTGGCCGTTCATGAGAAGGGCAGCATCGTTACCGGTACGATCAAGGAGGTCGATGCCAAGGGCGCCGTGGTCACGTTGGCGGAAAATGTCGAAGGCTATCTGCGTGCATCCGAAATTCAACGTGATCGTGTCGAAGATGCCCGGACATTGTTGAAGGAAGGCGATACTCTGGAAGCCAAGTTTATCGGCGTCGATAAGAAGAGCAAATCCATTTCCCTGTCCATCAAGGCGAAAGACATGGATCAGGAAACAGCTGTGATCAAGGATTATACGCAGCAGGCCGCGGCTGGCACTCCGACACTGGGCGATATTTTCAAACAAATGGAAGAGAAGTAATTCACAAAGGGACGCCGCGCCTTCGTGCGGCGTCCCTTGTCTTTTCTAGAAGGATGTGTGTAGATTGTGACTAAATCAGAATTAATTGAAGTAATTGCCAGGAAACAGCCGCATCTTGCACATAAAGATGTGGAACTGGCGGTTAAATGCATTATCGATCAGATGAGCCGCTCATTGTCCGCGGGTGAGCGGATAGAAATCAGAGGCTTTGGCAGTTTCTCCCTGCATTATCGTTCTCCGAGAATGGGAAGAAACCCAAAAACCGGAGATTCAGTTGCGCTGTCATCCAAATATGTTCCCCATTTCAAGCCTGGAAAAGAACTCCGCGACAGAGTCGACCATTCCCGTGACAAATTCAAAATTCAAGACTGATAACCTGGCTATTCGAATTTCATTTTGCTCTGACAATCCTGGGCAGGGTGGATAAGCGAAGCGCCATCCACCGTTTGGAAGTCAAGTGGCGGATGGCGCTTCGCTTATCCGCCCTGCGACGCTGAAGATTTCCCCCCGCGCCTCGAATTGACAATAAATGAAGCCCGACTGTTGGGGTGACAAGTGTTAGTTAGTTCCCGTCTATAAATGACGGGAACTAATCCGGTACAGGGAAGTGCCGGCATAATCAATGGCCCCAAGCCATTGATTATGAAGAAAACAGCAAATCGCATTGGCTGTTTTCTTTCTATAAACATCCCATGGATGGGTGTTTATAGACTCTAACTAGTTAACCTCTGAAAACCGGCAAACCACGATGAGATTTATAATTCTTTTATTCTTTGCCATTATCTTCGTCATAGCGTTGGTCTTCTCCTTGCGCAATTTCCAGATGGTGGAGATCGATCTGATCGCTTTTTCTGTATCGCTGCCCTTGGCGGTCGCCCTGACCATCGAGTTACTGGCCGGTATTTTTCTCGGTGTTTTTGCCGTTTTGTACCATACCAAGATGAAACGGATTCTCAGAAAATAAGCAGCGGGTATTATGCCAAAGCTGGTGACATGATGTCCAAAGGCGCCCGAAAACGTTGCCTGATGGAAGTCCAGCAGTTTTCAGCAGTGTTCTCCTCCCCTCCAGTATCCTGACAAAGCACCAATGATCTCTTTCTGTGGATGCGAAAAACAGAGCCTGCAACGATCAATACTTTGTCTGCGTCCAGATACACCCTTCCGTAATCCCGCCGGGATGCGGGTAACCAGTGCCATGAATGGGCGACTAGAAGCCATCCCGGGAACCAGCTCAAGCCAGGTGTCGGACCATGCCGGGATGACGCCCTGTAAATAATGGTTGGTCTGATCTGACAAATATGGATTCATTGACTCTTGGTTGCCCAATCCCGAGAAAAACCACCAGGCAGAGGGGGCGATCAGGCGGCATCGATGACCGCCTGGTGCATACGGGTTTAGCAAAACAATTTTCCTGTGGACTTTTCCCGGCTATGTGATATAGTCATCGCAAATGAGAACGATTATTGATTAGAGTATTGTCAATATCCTTGCCTTGCTATGGCCTATCCTATTCTCAAATTCGACAAAAAATTTATCATTCAATTGTTCTATGGTTACGCATCTAAAAGATCTAACGCCCGGAGATACAGGCAAGGTCATTGGTTTCGACAAATCCGGCAAAGCCTATCGCAAGCGGTTGCTGGCGATGGGCCTGACGCCAGGCACCGAATTCAGGATCAAGCGGTTTGCGCCCATGGGCGATCCGGTGGAGCTGCAGGTGCGAGGATTCTCCCTGACTCTGCGCAAAGATGAAGCGGCGATGCTGCTGATAGAGAAAACATGATGTCATATGATTACACGATAGGAGTCGTCGGTAATCCCAATTGCGGGAAGACGACGCTGTTCAATGCCCTGACGGGCGCCAGACAAAATGTCGGCAACTGGCCTGGAGTGACCGTCGAGAAAAAAACCGGCGAATATGTATTTCAGGGCAAAACCATTAATGTCGTCGATCTGCCCGGGACCTATTCGCTGGAGGCTGCCGATGACGAAATTTCCATCGACGAAAAAGTTGCCCGTGATTACGTGGCCAGCAGAAAAGCGGATTTGATTATCAACATCATCGATGCCGCCAATATAGAAAGGAATCTGTATCTGAGCACGCAATTGGTGGAAATGAAAGTGCCGATGCTGATAGCCTTGAACATGATGGATATCGTCGAACAGCGTGGGGTGAAAATCGATGTGCAGGCACTGGCCGATAGGATTGGCTGCCCGGTGATTCCCTTGACGGCATCTAAAAAAACAGGGTTGGAGCAGTTGAAACGGGCGATCAATCAGGCCGCCCGGGAAAAACCGGTGCCTCATCTGGTCATCACCTATGATCCTGCTCTGGAAAGAGCCATCGAACAGGTTTCCTTGTTGGTTGCGGATGTTGCCAGCAGGGAAAAATGCGATCTGCGCTGGCTGGCAGTCCGGCTCCTGGAAGACGATACCCTGGCAAAGCAGCTGGCAGGCCCTGAAATTGTCAACAGAGTCAGACAGTTGCAAGCCGAAGTGGAAGAGCGGACGGCCGATGAAATCGATATTCTCACGGCGGATGCGCGCTACGGTTTTGTCAATGCCCTGACCCGCTCTTGTGTGATAAAGACTACAGAGGTCAACCGGCATCGCAGTGAACAGATAGATCACTTCGTTCTGAACCGGTTTCTTGGCATTCCCATTTTTCTGGGGGTGATGTATCTGATGTTCATGTTCACCATCAATATTGGCAGTGCCTTTGTCGATTTTTTCGATATCGCGGTGGCTGCAATTCTGGTGGATGGGTTGGGGGAGGCCCTGACAGCACTGCATTGGCCACAGTGGCTGGTGGTTTTGCTGAGCAATGGCATAGGTGGTGGCATACAGGTCGTTGCGACGTTTATCCCGATTGTCGGATTTCTGTTTTTGTTTTTGTCGGCATTGGAAGATTCTGGTTATATGGCCAGAGCCGCCTTCGTCATGGATCGTTTCATGCGCATGATCGGTCTTCCTGGAAAATCCTTTGTACCGATGATCATCGGCTTTGGTTGCAATGTGCCGGCCATTATGGCGACACGCACTCTGGAGAATCCGCGCGATCGTATCCTGACCAATATCATGAATCCGTTCATGTCCTGCGGAGCGAGACTGCCGGTCTATGCGCTGTTTGCCGCGGCGTTTTTTCCCTCGGGCGGGCAGAATCTGGTATTTGCCTTGTATCTTCTGGGCATTGCCGCAGCGGTGATGACCGGGTTGATCATGCGCCATACCCTGTTCAAGGGGGATGCCTCGCCATTTATCATGGAATTGCCCTTGTATCATATGCCGACATTGCATGGCGTCGGTTTGCGTACCTGGGATCGATTGCGGACTTTCATGTTCAATGCCGGAAAGGTCATTATTCCAATGGTGATGGTATTGAATGTTCTCAATGCCATAGGTATCGATGGCAGCTTTG
>JAJRWJ010000261.1 GCA_024276805.1 Gammaproteobacteria bacterium | reverse complement strand
CGCTTTCACCGAAGTCATCGACGCCTGTTCGGCTTCCAGAAAAGATGCCGAGGGAACCTGGATCACGCCGGAAATGCAGCACGCCTATCGACAATTGCACCAACTGGGCATTGCCCATTCCGTCGAAGCCTGGTGCGACGGAAAGCTGGCAGGAGGACTCTACGGCATCGCCCTGGGTCAGGTGTTCTTCGGTGAATCGATGTTTTACCGGCAGCGCGATGCTTCCAAAGTCGCTTTCGCGCATCTGGCTCAGGCGCTGCTCGACTGGCGTTACCAATTGATCGACTGCCAGGTTCGCAGCGAACATTTACTCAGCCTGGGCGCAGAAGAAATCAGCCGCAGCCACTTTCTGCAATTGCTGAGCAAATGGCGCCAGTCCGGCCCCAGTGAAAATGCCTGGCAAAAACGATGATTTCCATTCCACTGATTTTGACCCAGGCACACGACTGCAGCTATCTACCCGGCGAAAAAGCGCAATCGCTGTTCGTACATCCGGAATTCGCCTTGACCACAGCCATCTACGGACAGCTGCTGGAGCAAGGCTTTCGTCGCAGCGGCGATCAGGTCTACAAACCGCATTGTCGGGCATGCAAGGCGTGCATTCCGGTGCGCATTCCTGTCTGCGCGTTTCAGCCAACACGCAATCAGCAACGCTGCTGGAGGAAAAACCGGCTGATGACGGTAAACATCGAGCCGGCACATTTTCAGGAACGTCACTATCGCCTGTACCAGCGTTATCAAACCGCAAGACATGCCGATGGCGGCATGGCCAATTCCAGCCGGGACGAATATATGAACTTTCTTGGCAGCCACTGGTGCAACACCTTGTTTATCGAATTTGTCCTTGCAGGCGAGCTGCTTGCCGTGGCTATAGTCGATCGTCTGGACAATGCTCTGTCCGCTGTCTACACTTTTTTCGATCCAGACTTTGGCCACCTCAGCCTGGGTGTCTACGCCGTGTTGTGGCAGATCCGACAGGCGCAACAACAGCACCTGGAATGGCTGTATTTGGGATATTGGCTGCGAGACTGCCAGAAAATGTCCTACAAGAACCAATTCCGGCCCATCCAGGCATTCACTGCCGGTGAGTGGCGACAATACGCCAGGGGACAGGAGATCCAGCCTGATTAATTGTTACGGCTGTCCGACAGTACATGGTAATTTGCTGTAGATTGCTACAGCGGCGTTTTTTCGCCTTGCCCTCGACAAAAAATGAACCATCGAAATGCTGAAAATTCAAATGTGAAGAGTATAATTGCCATTCACACAGTAAACCTTGATAATATGCGGTTATTTGGCTGAATCCTGCTCCAGATGTTAAAAAAATTTTCCGCCAAACCACATGTTCTGCTGCTGCTGACAGTGTTTATCCTGGGCTGCATCACTGCAGCCTATCAGACCACTGATTTCGCAGCACTGTATGGGCCTTCGGAGCCCAGGCAGCGCATCCTGACGGCATCGGAATACCAGCTCAGCCAGGAATTGCACAACATCTCTTATACCCGGGATGTCAAACCGATCCTCGATTCCCGCTGCGTGGTCTGCCATGGCTGCTATGACGCCCCCTGCCAATTGAAGCTGAGTTCCTTTGCCGGTCTGGACAGGGGCGCAACCAAGGCGCCGGTCTATGACACGCAAAGACTGGATCCGGCAATGCCAACCAGACTTTTCATCGATGCCTCCGATACAGACGGCTGGCGGAAAAAATCCTTTTTCCCGGTGCTCAATGAACGTGAACACTCTCCCGAAGCGGCATTGAACAACTCGCTGATTGCCTATTTTCTGCATCTGAAACGTCACAATCCTCTGCCTGAATCGGGAAAACTGTCCGATGACTTTGAATTTGAGCTCGACCGTCCCCTGACTTGCCCCAGCATCGATGAATTCGCCCGGTTTCAGAAGGACCACCCACTATGGGGCATGCCCTATGCGATGCCAGGGCTTTCCCCGACCGAGGAAGCGACGATCTGGCAGTGGCTGCAGGAAGGCGCAAAGATTACCGCTGTGCCGCCCCTGTCGGCCCAGGCCACTGCGGAAATTGAAAAATGGGAAACATTCTTCAATGCCGAAGGCATCAGACGACAACTCGTTTCCCGCTATATCTATGAACATCTGTTCATTGGCCACATACATTTCCAGGGTCATCCGGACCATGAATTCTATTATCTGATTCGCTCCAAAACCGCCCCCGGCCAGCCAATTGTGGAAATTGACACGATCCGGCCCTATGAAGACCCGGGAGTGGATCAATTCTATTATCGCCTGCGGCCGGTCGTCGCCACCATCACCGACAAGAATCATTTTGTCTATGAACTCAGTGACGCGCGCCTGCGGCGTTACCGTGAACTGTTTTTCGATGTGGACTACTCCGTTACCGAACTGCCCAGCTATGCAACGCAGTCCGCCGCCAACCCCTTCAAGACCTTCCGGCAGATTCCGGAAGAATCCCGCTACAGGTTTCTTCTGGACGATGCGCAATTCTTCTTTTCCGGATTCATCAAAGGCCCGGTGTGCCGCGGACAGGTGGCGATCAACGTCATCCAGGATCAGTTCTGGATCGCCTTTATCAGGCCGGATGTCCCTTTTGCCAGTACCGCAGGGCAATTCTTGCAGGAACACCCAGAATATTTGATCATGCCCAACTCCGCCGGCGATGAAATCAGCCTGTTTGGCTGGAGGAAATACGATGCGCTGGGTGAAAAATATCTCGAGATCAAGGATCGCATCATCGATCGGGACATCGTTCGCTACGGTGAACTTGGCCTGGACATGATCTGGGATGGCGGTGGACGTAACGAAAATGCCGCCTTGACGGTGTTCAGACATTTCGACAGTGCCACGGTGTTGACCGGATTCATCGGCGACACGCCATTGACCGGGTGGATCGTCGACTACCCGATCTTTGAGCGCATCCACTATCTGCTGGTTGCAGGATTCAATGTCTTTGGCTCGATGAGCCATCAATTCGCCACCAGAACCTATATGGACTACATCCGCATGGAAGCGGAAAACAATTTTCTGCGCTTCATGCCTGCAGCACAACGCCAGTCCATGCACGACGACTGGTATCGGGGCATCGGCGCCAAGGTGCAAAACCTGTTCAGCG
>JAJRWJ010000260.1 GCA_024276805.1 Gammaproteobacteria bacterium | reverse complement strand
GGCTTCCGGTGGCGGAATAGACGTCAAGCTTGCCAAGCAGGCGGTCGCAGAGTGTGTCGACAGTGTCCTGCATTCACCCGATGCATTTTTATGGATGACGCAACTGAAAAACAGGGATGAATATACCGCCCAGCACAGTATCAATGTCTGTATTCTGTCCATAGTCATTGCTCGGCACGTCGATTTGACAGTCAGGGAACTGAATGAAGTCGGACTTTGCGGAATGATGCATGATATGGGGAAAATGTTGGTCCCGCTGGAGATTCTCAACAAACCCGGGAAACTGGATACGGACGAATTGCAGATCATGCGCAGTCATGCCAGGCTGGGTTATGAATTGTTGAAATCCAGTGAAAATATGTACGCAGGAGCCATCGATGTCGCTCACAGTCATCATGAAAAACTGGATGGGACTGGCTATCCGCGACGTATAGCCCAGCGTAATCTGACTACCTATACCCGCATGGTTGCCATTGCTGATATTTATGACGCAATTACCAGTGACCGCGTCTATCAAAAAGGCAGAACACACCTGGAAGCGACAAAAATAATCAGCGAGCTTGCGGGAGGGCATCTGGATCCAGAGCTGGTGATAAAGTTTATCGAGAGTATCGGGATCTATCCGCCGGGCTGCCTGGTTAAAATGAATGATGGCTCGATAGCGATCGTGGTCGAGATCAATACCCGGAAAAGACTCAGGCCGAAAATTATTGTTCTTCTGTACCAGGAAGGTAACACGATTCCGGAAAAGGTTGTCGATCTGGTGGCAATGCCTGTAAACGCAAACGATCAGATTCTTACCATAACCGGAATTGTGCGCGCCGAAGACCATGGCATCGATTTAAGCAAATACTACCACGATGGTATCGTGCAAAAGGGTTTCGCCGCAGTCAAATAAATCCCCTGCGCATTGCATGCCTGGCAAATGGATCGGAAAAGAGCAGTTCTGGAATATCAGTCTTTGTGTATTTCCGTGTGCAGGGCGCGAAACTCATCGGAAAGTTTATGGTTCGGCGCATAATAGACCAATGGTTTCGATTCACTATGGGACTCACGCACTTTCACCGATGGCGAAATGCGGCTGTTCAGAACCGGGTGGCCCTCGGCAATCAATTCTTCAACGATTTGTCGGGGCAGATTCGCCTGGCTTTGATATTGATTGACAATGATGCCTTCAATTTCCAGACTGGCATTGTGATCTGCCTTGACTTCGCCAACGGACTGCATCAGTGTATACAGTGCTTCACGGGAAAATGCGTCGCAATCAAAGGGAATCAGACATTTATCCGCGGCAATCAGCGCCGACTGGCTATAGAAATTGAGCACTGGGGGCGTGTCTATATAAATGGCGTCATAGCCTTCCAGCTGGTCCAGCGCTTCGCGCAACTTGAAGATTTTATAACGTGATTCCAGTCTGCTTTGCAATGGCTCCAGTTCCGGATGTGAGGGCATGACATACAGATTTGGAAAGGGTGTCTCGTGAATGATATTTTCCAGCCCTGAACCTTGTCCCTTGCCAAAAATTCCCAGGCTCAGGCAATCCTTGAAAAAAAGAGCCAGAGTTTGATCGGCATCGGCTACCCTGTCACCCAACAGATATTGCGTGGTATTTCCCTGTATATCCAGGTCAATCACTAAAGTACGTTTGCCTTCAATGGCGCTGATGGCGGCCAGATTACAGGTTATCGTGGATTTGCCGACCCCGCCTTTTTGGTTGAATATGACCCTGCGCATGTTGTCCCTCAATAAAAAACAATGGATTCAGTGGTCATTATATGCCTGATGTTTTTTATATCAACTGCGCTGGAAGCTTTTGTTGCCGCAATCCGGACATTCCGGAATTTCACTGGTTGTCTTGAATACCAGCTGTTTGCCGCATTGTGTGCAGATCAGGGTTCCCGGACCGGTGATCTCCCCGCTGTGATACATGCTCGCCTGGATGGCGTTCTGTTCCAGTTTCGCCAGCTCTATCCGGGTCTTGTCGGCGACATTGAGAAACGCATCCAGGGCGAAGTTCTCGATCAGTTCAATATCGAATTTCAGCCATTCGGAAAGGGAGTCTGTGCTGTCGTCGGTCAGGTTATGCGCGGCGTTTTCGACATCTCTTTTGACGTAGTCCGAAACCTTGTTGATTTCCTCCTGGGTCAGGCCGCCCAGTTCACTGGTCTTTTCCTTGGCGACTTCCAGACCATGGGAAATGCTTTTAGAGGTATCGCCGAGAGCATCGTGAAGATGCTTGATCATGTTGTTATAAGCCTGGATAAATTTATTATCGCTCATTTTGAATGGACTCCGGATCAGATGGCACTTTGGATTTATGCAACTGTCATGTATTCTAACGCTTTTGACTGGCAAAAGACGAGTGAGGATGGAAGAAAATTACAAGCCGCTGGCTATCGAACAAGAAGCACAGAAAATCTGGCAGGAATCAGGGGTTTTTAAAGCTGCGGAATCTCCCGATAAGGAAAAATATTATTGTCTGTCGATGTTTCCCTATCCCAGCGGCAAGTTACACATGGGGCATGTGCGAAATTATACCATTGGCGACGTGATCAGCCGCTACCAGAGAATGCGGGGGAAAAATGTCTTGCAGCCGATGGGCTGGGATGCCTTCGGCTTGCCAGCGGAAAATGCCGCCATGCAGCACGGCGTGCATCCAGCCGACTGGACGCGTGAAAATATCGATTATATGCGCGGCCAGCTGCAACGGCTTGGCTTTGGCTATGACTGGGATCGGGAGCTGGCGACTTGTGATCCAGGCTATTACCGTTGGGAGCAGTGGCTGTTCCTGCGGCTGCTGGAAAAAGATCTGGTCTACAAAAAAACCGCACCAGTCAACTGGTGCCCGCACGACCAGACCGTATTGGCCAATGAGCAGGTAATCGACGGTTGCTGCTGGCGCTGCGATACCGCTGTGGAGCGCAAGGAGATATCCCAATGGTTCCTGAGAATTACCGCCTATGCCGAGGAGTTGTTGACCGCGCTGCAGAATTTGCCCGGATGGCCTGAACAGGTGCGCACCATGCAAAGCAACTGGATCGGAAAGTCCGAGGGCGTGGAAATGGATTTCTCTGTCGTTGGCATGGATGAACCATTGCGTATCTACACGACCCGTCCCGATACCCTGATGGGGGTAACCTATGTGGCCGTTGCTGCCGAGCATCCACTGGCGGTCAAGGCATTGGCGGACAAGCCTGAACTGGCGGAATTTATCGAATCCTGCCATAAAATGGCCGCCTCGGAAGCGGCTATGGAGACCATGGAAAAGCGCGGCGTGGATTCCGGCATGACCGCGATTCATCCGGTCACCGGCGAGCCGGTACCGGTCTGGATTGCCAATTTCGTGCTGATGAGTTATGGAACCGGCGCGGTCATGGCGGTACCGGCCCATGACCAGCGGGATTATGAATTCGCGAAAAAATACGGCATCGCCATCAAGCAGGTCATCGTTTCCGACCAGGGAGATACCGACGTCTCGGAGCAGGCCTTTACCGATTACGGAATTTTGGTGAACTCCGGCGGATTCGATGGTTTGACTTCTGAACAGGCATTCACCGCCATCGCCGAATATCTGGAACAGCGTAACCTGGGCAAAAGAAAAACCAATTTCCGGCTACGCGACTGGGGGGTTTCCAGGCAGCGCTACTGGGGTGCGCCGGTGCCTGTCATCTATTGTGACGACTGCGGCGCCGTGGCGGTTCCCGATGCAGACTTGCCGGTGGAACTGCCCGGAAATGTCGTGCTCGATGGCGGCAGTTCGCCTCTGCTGGCCAATGAAGCGTTTGTCAGGACGGTCTGCCCAAAATGCGGCAACAGCGCCAGACGGGAAACCGACACCTTCGACACATTCATGGAGTCATCCTGGTATTTTGCCCGCTTCGCCAGTGCGCCGGAGGACAGCATTCTGGACGAAAGGGCAGATTACTGGCTGCCGGTGGATCAGTATATAGGTGGAATCGAGCATGCCATACTGCATTTGCTGTATGCCCGCTTTTTTACCAGGTTGCTGCGCGACCAGGGC
>JAJRWJ010000014.1 GCA_024276805.1 Gammaproteobacteria bacterium | reverse complement strand
GGCCAGTTTTTCCGCATAGCCAATATAGGTGGCGGGTGTGAGTTTCAATAGTTCCTGTTTCGCATCCCCGGGTATATCCAGCTGCTCGATGAAGGCGTGCATCTGTTCCGGGGTGATGCGTTGCCCCCGGGTCAGTTCCTTGAGCTTTTCATAGGGTTTATCGATGCCATGGCGGCGCATGACGGTCTGGATGGGCTCCGCCAGAATCTCCCAGTTGTTGTTCAGGTCGGCTTCCATGACCGCTGCATTGATTTGCAGTTTCGCCATGCCCTTCAGGGTCGCCTGTATGGCGATGCTGGTATGGGCAATACCGACACCGATATTCCTCAGTACCGTGGAATCGGTGAGGTCGCGCTGCCAGCGGGATACCGGCAGTTTTTCGGCCAGGAAGGAAAATATCGCATTGGCCATGCCCAGATTGCCTTCGGAATTTTCGAAGTCGATGGGGTTTACCTTGTGTGGCATGGTCGATGAGCCGACTTCGCCGGCAACGGTCTTTTGCTGGAAATACCCCAGGGAGATGTATCCCCAGATATCCCGGTCGAAATCCAGCAGAATGGTATTGAAGCGGGACAGGGCATGAAAGAACTCGGCGATATAGTCATGTGGCTCGATCTGGATGGTATAGGCATTCCATGCCAGCCCCAGGGATTCGACAAAATTCTTCGAGAACAGCTCCCAGTCCACTTCCGGATAGGCGACCCTGTGGGCATTGTAATTGCCCACCGCGCCATTGATTTTTCCCAGCAGATCCACGGCTTCAAGCTGGTCTTTCTGGCGCAGCATGCGCGCTGCAAAGTAGGCGAACTCCTTGCCGGTGGTGGTCGGCGTGGCCGATTGTCCATGGGTACGGGAGAGCATCGGCTGCGCGGCCGTTGCCGTGGCGATTTTTTTGATTGCGGCGATACATTCGGTCAGCTGCAACAGAATGAATTCCCGCCCCTCCTGCAACATCAATGCATAGGACAGGTTGTTGATGTCTTCCGAGGTGCAGGCAAAATGAATGAATTCGCTGATTTTTTCCAGTTCCTGGTGCCCGGTGATTTTCTCTTTGAGAAAATATTCAATCGCCTTGACATCATGGTTGGTGGTCGTTTCGATTTCCTTGACCCGCTGCGCATCGGCCTCGCAGAAGTCATCAGCGATGCTGTTCAGATATCGTTCGGCAGAATCGCTCAGCGGAGGCACTTCCCGGATGTCCGGATGTGCTGCCAGTGCCTGCAGCCAGCGTATTTCCACGCGTGTACGGTTGCGTATCAAACCAAATTCGCTGAATATAGGGCGCAGCCTTTCGACTTTACCGGCATAGCGGCCATCGATTGGAGAAATGGCGGTGAGGGCAAAATGGGTCATGTCAGGATCCTGGTTGAAAGTTGTATTGTAGCTTCAGTATGTTAGGTTGTTCCCGTCTAAAAATGACGGGAACAAATTCGGCACAAGGAAATGCCGACATAATCAATGGTCATAAACCATTGATTATGAATAAAACAACCAAGCGCATTGGTTGATATGTTTCCATAAACAGCCCATGGATGGGTGTTTATGGACTTTAATTCTACTTTGTCAGATTCTCCACAAACTCGTCATGCCCGCCGGGAAGCGGGCATCCAGCGCCATGGACGGCATGTTTCAAGCCATCCCTGGAGCCTGGATTCCGGCAGTCCATGCCGGAATGACGATCTTTGAAAAAAGGGATGATGTAATCTGACAAAGTAGAATTAACGGGGTTGACGAATTGGGCAGGGAAGGGAGCATTATGTCCGTGTGGGCGGTTTGCTACCGATTACAATTTTCCCTGCTCTCAATGATACCCCCACCCAGGCATTTTTCTCCAGTATAAAAAACCACCGACTGCCCCGGAGTGATCGCTCTTTGAGGCAGATCGAAAATGACCCTGCAGCCGCCATTTTCCAGAGGCTCGATACGGCATGCCTGGTCTTTCTGGCGGTAGCGTATTTTTGCCTGGCAAGACAGCGTGTTGCGCAGCGGCTTGCCATCGACCCAGTGCAGCTGGCCGGCAATCAGCATGTTGTGCAGCAGCAGCGGGTGATCGTGTCCCTGGCCGACGATCAGCACATTGTTTTGCAGGTCTTTGTCCAGCACATACCACGGTTCATCGGTGGCGCCCTGTATGCCGCCGATACCCAGGCCCTGGCGCTGGCCCAGCGTGTAGTACATCAAGCCATGGTGCTCGGCGACGAACTGGCCATCCGGGGTGCGCATGGGACCAGGCTGGGTCGGCAGGTAGCGCTGCAGAAACTCCTTGAATTTTCGTTCGCCAATGAAACAGATGCCGGTGCTGTCTTTTTTTGCATGGTTGGCAAATCCGGCTTTTTCCGCCAGCTTCCTGACTTCCGGTTTGAGCATGTGGCCAATGGGAAACAGCGTGCGCGACAGTTGCTGCTGGCCGAGCGTATACAGGAAGTAACTCTGTTCCTTGTTTGGATCGGTTCCCTTGAGCAGACAGAATTCACCGTCCTGTTCGCTGATCCTCGCATAGTGGCCGGTGGCGATATAGTCGGCGCCCAGGTCCAGGGCATAATCGAGGAATGCCTTGAATTTGATGTGCTTGTTGCACAGTATGTCCGGATTGGGCGTTCTGCCGGCGCTGAATTCAGCGAGAAAAATCTCGAACACTTCATCCCAGTATTCGGCGGCAAAATTGACCGTTTTCAGTTCGATGCCCAGTTGCTCGCAAACCTGCCGGGCGTCGGCCAGATCCTGCATGGCGGTACACTGTTCGGTGCCATCGTCCTCCTCCCAGTTCTTCATGAACAGGCCGGTGACGCGATAGCCCTGTTGCAGCAGTTGCAATGCCGTTACCGAGGAGTCGACGCCGCCGGAAATGCCCACGATGACATTTTTACCCATGATCACGATCCAGCATGGATTTCAGCAGGGACAGCGGGTGTTTTTCCCCCTG
The DNA here is from genome assembly GCA_024276805.1 of Gammaproteobacteria bacterium. Taxonomy (GTDB): domain Bacteria; phylum Pseudomonadota; class Gammaproteobacteria; order Methylococcales; family Methylomonadaceae; genus JANEMG01. The sequence continues at coordinate 1,456 of JAJRWJ010000014.1, read as the reverse complement.
CAGCCAGGCATCGACACTGTCCAGTACCAGTGGACTGCGCAGGCGCTGACCGAGGCTGGCGATCTGCTCCCGACTGAGCCAGTGGGTGTCGACGATGCCGGTATCCAGCTCGCGTTCCGGTTGATGGGAATGACATTTGCCGGCGAAGCAGACTCTCAAAAAACTGGGGGCTTCGGGGTTTCTGCGCCACAGTTGTATGGCAATGATACAATCGGGTTCAAACTGCCAGCCGGTTTCTTCCAGAACCTCACGCCGGACCGCGGTGATCAGGTCTTCACCTTCCTCCAGGTGTCCGGCCGGCTGATTGAATGCCAGACCGGCACTGGTTTCCTCCTCGACCAGAAGAAAGCAATTGTGCCGCTCGATCACCGCGGCAACTGTCACATGGGGTTTCCAGATCATGGAGTCAATTTGGCAGTAAAAAAACTTCGTAGTTTACTCGATTTCACTATATGATAGGAACTATCCTTCATGGAAAAGCTCTTTATCAGTGAAATTTGCTGATTTTCCAAAGACCTCGGTGTGCTCGATGCAGGTTTTGTCTGGCCACGGAATGTTTCGTTGATGGTTGATTGTTCTGGTGGAATATGTTTTAAACTCATCGATGGATGCGTGGCGTCAGCGGCTGCTCAGAGAACACAGTTAAAGGTTGAAAACTTGTGCTTTTGCCGCTATCTTAAGAGGCAGAGTCTTTCAATTGATCCTTAATTCCAGTGCATGTCCGAGAACAATCCATTCAAAGATCGCGATGGTGGTCTGGCTGTCCAGGAGGTCAAGCCAAAATTAAAAAAGCCACCTCTTTACAAAGTCGTTCTGTTGAATGACGATTTTACACCCATGGACTTCGTGGTCGAGGTGCTGATGAATTTCTTTGCCATGACCGAAGAAAAGGCCACCCAGGTAATGTTGCATGTGCATACCCGTGGGGTTGGCATTTGCGGCGTATTTTCGCAGGACGTCGCCGAGACCAAGGTAGAGCTGGTCAATAATTATTCTAGAGAACATCAGCACCCATTGATGTGTTCAATGGAAGAAGCGTGAGCCTGGAGAGAAAATGTTAAGTAAAGACCTCGAGTATTCATTGAATCATGCCTTCAAAGCAGCGCATGAGAAAAGGCATGAATTCATTACCGTGGAACATCTGCTGCTGACCTTGCTGGACAATGCCAGTGCCGAGTCGGTATTGCGCGCCTGTGGCTGTGATATCAAGCTGCTGCGCGGGGAACTGACTCAGTTTATCGATGAAACGATCACTCTGCTGCCTGAAGGTGTACTGCGGGAAACCCAGCCCACGCTGGGGTTTCAAAGGGTTTTGCAAAGAGCGGTTTTTCATGTCCAGGCTTCCGACAAAAAGGAGGTGACCGGCGCCAATTTACTGGTTGCATTGTTCAGTGAACAGGATTCACATGCGGTCTATCTGTTGAACAAGCAGGACATCAATCGTCTGGATGTGGTC
>JAJRWJ010000259.1 GCA_024276805.1 Gammaproteobacteria bacterium | reverse complement strand
GCATCCTTGTGCCGGATCAATTCCAGGATTTAATCGCCATGTTGTTTTCCATGATGTCCCGGTAGTCACTTTCGTCAATGATCAAGACATTGCCGGGAATCTCGCTGCAGGAGAGGCCCCTGATTTTCAGGTCTGACCCCAGCACGCAGAAATTGAGATGGCATAGATACTGGTGCAGGGTCTCGAGTGCTGCCTGCCCCTTCTTGAGCGCATAGACTGCATTTTCGGTGAATAAAACTGTATCACCCCACGTAATCCGTTCAAATGCGGAAGAGTCGAGTGGATAATCATTGATTATATGCAGCATTGCATTCCTCCCCTTTCTTCATAATGACATAATAAACGATGTCAATAACAATCTATAACCTGATAAAATTATAGATAATAATGGTAGAGCAAAATAGCAGATAGGCCAAGGCTTTTTTGTGATGCGTGTCAAGCATAAAGAAAAGAATGAGCGGGTAAAGCAGACGGTAGGTTCGATTTTTCCTGTCTCACAGGGCAAGACAAGACTTCCGGGGGATGGGCCATGCCGTTCACACGCGCATCGCATAACGGAATGCGCGCCGGGTTGACGGACACATTGTTTCAATTTCAAGCTTGGCGTACGCTGCTGAATGCTGTTCGATGGCACGGATGGGTGTTTTCGGAAGGACTCACAAACCACCCTGCCCGGTGGGCTGTTCAGGATTTACTGGTTTTGGCATCGGTCCCGGCAGTCTGCTGGTAATAGCGATTCAATGCCCAGATTGGGAATATATTTCTGTAGTTGCTATAGGTGATCATGCAGTTGTAATTGAACACGCCGGAAATATTTTCCTGCTGCCAGTCACCCATTTCCGTCTGTCTCGCCATCAGCAGGGAGATGCCTTTGTCGATGGCCTGCCGTTCCGGATATTGTGCGATCATCAGTGCCAGAAGCGCCCAGGCGGTATTCACGACTTGTGAGGTGTCGGCTTCGCTATAGACCATTTTCGAGCAGGATTCAAAAGTCTCCCCCCAGCCGCCGTCGGCTTTCTGTTTGCCGGTCAGGAAAGCGCAGCCGCGTTCGATTGCCCGGCTCAACAGACCATCATCGTAACAGCCGAGACCCTTGGCTTTGCTCAGGGCTTCGATGCCAAACCAGGTGGCATAGGTAAAACATACTGCCCAGCCGCCATACCAGGAGCCGTCAGTCTTTTGCTGGGCGAGGATGAATTTCAACCCGTCATGGATGGCGGTGCCGATGCTTTCCCGTTTGTATCCCGGGAAGGCATCCTGGAATTCGATCAGGGCCTGCACACAGGCCGAGGTGCATTCCGTCCAGGAATAATCGATCATGATGTCGGCAAAAATTTCCGAGGGGTTCAGTTTTTCCAGCCATTTTGGCGCGCGGGTCAGTTCATAGGTGGCCCAGCCGCCATCCTGGTTTTGATAGGAAAGAATGACGTCCACGGCAAGCTTCAGCCGGGCTTCGTCAACGCGAGGGCTGACCAGACCGCTGTGCTGGATAGCCAGCGTGGCGCTCAATCCTTCGGCGGTACAGTCGGCTACCGGCCAGCCTTGCTCGGCAGTTGAGAAAGGCCAGCTGCCGATCATCGGGTGACGAAAGAATTCGTTATGCGTTTCGTGTTGCGCAAGAATCTGCTGACTATCGATGAACTGGCAGCTGTTGGCAATAGTGTCGCTGAACAGCCGGGCGACATCGCTCTCCAGAATGGCCCTGGTGGCGAAGGCCGTATCCCAGAATTGCGAGCCATTGTAGCCACTCATCTTCATGCCGTCCTCGGCAACCCAGAGATAGTCGTACCAACGTGCCACATGCTGCTGGAACTGGCTGGAGTTCCGGCCACGGGCATCCCAGATACAGATGGAATTGATGGCCTGATTGACCGGGCCGATATCGAGGTAATGGCTTTGGGCATCCTCGGCATCGATATATTCCTGGATGAATTTCAGGGACTTGTTGCGCAGCCAGGTGGATTTGATCTTCTCGTAGTGGTTGGTGACGAAGTTCATCACCTTCAGCACCGGCGACTGGGTGGTGTAGATGTCTTTCTCGCAGACCACATCCCGTTGTTTTGGCCAGTCAATAGTGGCGTAGTCCTGGCAATAGATTTCCTCGCGCAGCGACAACAGCAGGTCATTGGCCGGCATTTTGATTCGCTTGCCGTAGCAATAGGCCATCGGCAGATAGACCATGCGGCTGTGGCACCAGTAGCGCCAGGGATGGAAAGGCAGCCATTTCGGGAACAGCCACATTTCCGGGAACAGGCTGTTGAACCCCCGCCAGTCATACAGGTTCAAAATGGCCAGATAGAATTTTCCCCAGGACGGGATGCCAATGGCTCCGCCATGCGCCTTGATCCATTTGCGGGCTTTTTGCAGTTGGGGATGGGTCTTGCCGGCACCCAGGATGCGCAGTGAAACATATTGCATCACCGTGCCGAACATGGTCGATTCGCCCTCGATATGCATCCCCCAGCCGCCATCGTCGTTCTGGTGGTTGAACAGATAGATTTTCATCATTTCCCGGTGCGGGACGGGAAACGGCGATGCCGAAATGTACGAGGCGATGATCAGACCGGGCAGCAGAAACAGGGGGCCGCCGTAATCGCCGGGCCAGTGGCCGTCTTTGCTCTGCAGCATCGAAAAGTAATGGATGCCGTTGAGCAGGCTGGTGATGATGTCCTGCTGCCGTGGATCCTTTGCCGCGGGCAGTTCGCAGGTATGGGGCTTGAAGTTGGCGGCGATGGCCTGGTTTCTGAATACCTGATCCGCGGAATTGGGATTGCGGATCTTGTCGAAACGAAAGTCGACCCGGAACTGTGCCAGTTCAGTTTCCGTACAGTTGTCGACATTGTCCAGATGGCTGGCAATATCATTGGCAACCGGCTTGTAGGCCCAGATTTGCCGGCCATTGTCGGTCATCAGCCGCCAGTTTTTCCAGCTTGGTCTGATGCAAAGCGTATTTCTGTCTGTCATGGGTTCGGATCGTTGTATACAGGGTGCGCAGTGTGCCGGGGACGGTGTGCTATTTTCCGTAGCATGGCGGTTGTCCTGGAACACAGTAAAGAGACTGTGGCAAGGTGAAATTGCTGTCCTCATTGAGCATGGGTTTGCGCGTAGTGCACGGCATTGCACGTTGTGTTTCTACAGTTCGGCTTTTTGCTCCCGGTCCAGCAGGTTCTGCACGGCAGCCAACGGCTGCAGTTGCTGGTATAAAACCTTGTAGGTCTGTTCGGTGATGGGCATGTCGACGCCATGTTTGCGGGCCAGCAGCAGGGTTTCCCTGGCAGCGGCAATGCCTTCCACCTCCTGGTCGATTTCCCTGATTACAGCGTCTCTGTTTCTGCCCCGTCCCAATGCCAGGCCAAAGCGTCGGTTGCGTGATTGATCATCGGTACAGGTGAGCAGCAAATCGCCCAGGCCGGCCAGTCCCATGAAGGTCTCCTGCCGGCCTCCCATTACCAGTCCCAGGCGCATGATTTCAGCCAGTCCCCGGGTGATCAGCGCGGCCCGGGTGTTGGCGCCAAAGCCAAGTCCATCGGCGATTCCCGCGGCAATGGCGAGGACGTTTTTCACGGCGCCGCCAATCTGCACGCCAACCAGATCGGTGCTGGAATAGATGCGAAACCGTGAACCGTGCAGTATGTGCATGAGTTCTTCGATGAAGGATTGCTGCTTCGATGCGATGGTTACCGCGGTTGGATAATCGGCGGCGACTTCACGGGCAAAAGTGGGGCCGGAAAGCACTGCAGTGGGCGTGGTTGCCGAAAAGACCTTCGCCACCACCTGATGCAGCAGCGAGCCGTCATCGGGATTGAAGCCTTTGCTGGCCCAGACAATTTTTGCCTCGGCAGGCAGATGCGGCTGCAATTTCAGCAGTGTTTGCTGGAATGCATGGCTGGGAACCGCAATCAGCTGGATGTTGCTGAATGTCGCGGCGGCGGCAATATCGGCAGTGACCTGAAGATGTTCCGGGAAGGGAAAGCCAGGAAGATAACGCCGGTTTTCCCGTTCCTGCCGCAGTGCCGTTATATGTTCCGGAAGATGTCCCCAAAG
>JAJRWJ010000258.1 GCA_024276805.1 Gammaproteobacteria bacterium | reverse complement strand
GCCCCGCATTATGTCATTGTCGGATTGGCCTGTGTCGGAGTTACCGACATTCTGTTGAATTTTCGTAAATTGACCTCCAGTAAATAATTATGATCCCGATCCGTGATTCGATTCCCTGCTATAACCGTCCAGTCATGACCTGGACATCGATGGCAATAAACATTGCCGTTTTTGTCATTATGTTGTTTATGCCGGCCAGTATGAAACAGACATTTGTGTTTCTTTACGGGATGGTCGCCGCCCGCTACAGCCATCCTGCCTGGGCCGCACATGTGGGCTTTTCCGATGACCATTATCTGTCTTTTGTGACCAGTATGTTCTTGCATGGCGGGTGGATGCATATCATCATGAACATGCTGTTCCTGTGGATTTTCGCTGACAACATCGAAGACCGCATGGGACGGATCCGGTTCATCGCGTTCTATTTTCTTTGCGGCCTGACCGCAGCTTTTCTGCAATACACTTTCAATGCCGATTCGACCATTCCGGTGGTTGGCGCGTCGGGGGCGATTGCCGGAATTCTGGGAGCGTATTTCTTTCTTTATCCCTATGCGCGGATTATTATCTGGATTCCCCTGTTTTTTCTGCCTATTTTCTTTGAAGTGCCGGCCATCGCCTTTCTGGGGTTCTGGGTGATCATACAACTGAAAAACGTTACCGATACTTTTGTCAATCAGGGGTTTGCCGATGTTGCCTGGTGGGGGCATCTGGGGGGGTTCCTGATGGGAGCCATCTGTTATCGGTATTTTCTTCTGGACGACAGGCCGGAACCCGGGTCTGAATCGGGCTCGGAGGGATAACTGCCGGCAGCTCCACAGCTGGCAGTGGGGGGCTTCAGACATGCCGCGGGTGACAGGGCGAGCGCATATAAAATCATGAAAAACCAAAAGGATATGGTAATCCATCAGGAGAATTACCATAGGTGATTAGTGCAGCCGGGTCGAGGCGGCTTTTCCCGGATTCCGCTGAGGCTGCATCCGGGCAACGGGAATCAGCGTTCATCGGCATGAACAAAGCGGAAAATCCTGAATCGAACGTAGCCAGGATGCAGCTTGCGGAATCCGGGTGGTAGGCTAAGGTGCTATTTTTACAGCGATTTATATGCGCTCGCCGTGCCGCGGGTGATTTATTGCAGGTTTTTTTACGTTCTTTCAGGTATAATACCGGCCTTTTCAAAATCAGGTTTTATGCCGCGCAGCCAGACATTGCAAGCACGCTTCGGCAGGTCAAGAACATGGCCGTTGCAGTCCACAGCGCATCTCTTCCGGCAGCTCGGTCAAACTTGCATCAACAGTCGCTGCAAGGCAGTGAACTGGTGAAATTCAAGTATGTGGGACACTGGCCGGGACAGCTCTCGTTCAGACAACAATTTAGGAAATTTTACAATAAAATGAAAAAAGTCAACGTCGCTTTGGTAAGACTTCTGCAGTTTGTGGTTTTTGTTTTCTTCACCTTCATGGTGCTGGCCTATTTCGGCGCGCTGCTGCTGATCCCCCTGGATGCCTTGTCATTATTGATCAAACTGTTGACCGCTGTCGGGTTCAATGGCGTTATTGCAGCGGTCATAGCGGTGCCGGCAGTGGCTTATCTGGGATTGATTGTCTACAGAACGCCGGATCTGGTCAGGATGCTGCTCGATATTGGCATGGACCTGGTCAATACCGGCAAGTCCCGCGTCGATGAATTCAATAGACTGGCTGATGCCGTCAAGGGCGAACAAGCCTGAAATCAGCCGGATCAGTTGAAGAATCTCTGTAGATACTTCCCGGTGTGGGACTGCTGATTTTCTGAAACTTCCCGGGGTGTACCTTGCGCAACCAGGGTACCCCCACCTTCGCCGCCCTCCGGACCCAGATCGACAATCCAGTCGGAAGTCTTGATGACATCCAGATTATGTTCGATGACGATCACGGTATTGCCGTGATCGCGGAGGGTGTGCAATACCGTCAGCAACTGCCTGATGTCATGAAAATGCAGGCCGGTGGTCGGTTCATCCAGAATGTACAGGGTCTTCCCGGTATCGCGTTTGGCTAATTCCCTGGCCAGCTTGACGCGTTGCGCCTCACCGCCGGACAGTGTCACGGCATTCTGTCCCAGCGTGATATAGCTGAGTCCCACTGCTGTCAGGGTTTGCAGTCTTCTCGCGATCACCGGCACAGCGGAGAAGAATTCCCCGGCATCTTCGACCGTCATGTTGAGTATGGCATCGATGGTTTTGCCTTTATAGCGGATTTCCAGGGTCTCGCGGTTGTAGCGTTTCCCTCCGCAGGCGTCGCAGTGCACGAATACGTCCGGCAGGAAATGCATTTCCACCTTGATCACGCCATCGCCCCTGCAGGCCTCGCAGCGTCCGCCTTTGACATTGAAGCTGAAGCGGCCGGGGGTATAGCCGCGGGAGCGGGCTTCGGGGGTGGCCGCGAACAATTCCCGGATAGGCGTGAACAGGCCGGTATAGGTGGCGGGATTGGAGCGGGGCGTCCGGCCAATGGGGCTTTGATCGATATCCACGACCTTGTCGAAATGCTCCAGGCCGTCGATGCCGTCGCACAGCGCCGGCAGATCATTGGCGCGGTTGATGACCCGGGCTGCATGGCGATACAGGGTGTCGTTGATCAGCGTCGATTTCCCCGAGCCCGACACGCCGGTGACACAGGTCAGCAAGCCTACCGGAAAGGAAATAGTCTGGTTTTTCAGATTGTTGCCGCGGGCCTTGCGAATCGTGATCAGCCGGGATTGATCCGGCGGCGTCAGGTTTTCCGGCAGCTCGATGGCCTGCCTGCCGGACAGGTACTGACCGGTCAGGGAGTCCGGACAGTTCAGGATATCATGCACACTGCCCTGGGCGATGATTCTGCCGCCATGCACGCCGGCGCCGGGACCTATATCGACGATATGCTGTGCGCTGCGAATGGCGTCCTCGTCGTGTTCCACGACGATCACGGTATTGCCCAGGTCGCGCAGATGCATCAAGGTGTTCAGCAGTCGCTGATTGTCACGCTGATGCAGGCCGATGGACGGTTCATCGAGCACATACATGACGCCCACCAGACCGGCGCCAATCTGACTGGCCAGCCGGATGCGCTGGGCTTCACCGCCGGAGAGGCTGTCGGCGCTGCGATCCAGGGTCAGATAGTCCAGTCCGACATTGACCAGAAACTCCAGTCTCTCGCTGATTTCCTTGACGATTTTTGCGGCAATCTGGCCGCGTTTCCCGGGCAGCGACAGGGCTTCGAAAAAAGCCAGGGATTTGTGTATCGACAGGGCGGTCAAGCGATGCAGCGGCATGTCCTCGATGAACACATTGCGCGCCGCCAGATTCAACCGGGCGCCCTGGCAATCGGGGCAAACCCGGTCGGACAGATATTTTGCCAGTTCCTCCCGGACCATGACGGAATCGGTTTCCCGGTAACGGCGCTGCATGTTGGCGATCACCCCTTCGAAGCTGTGACGTTTCTTTTTGCTTTTGCCGGTGCCGGTGATGTATCTGAAATCGATCGCCTTGCCCTTGCTGCCGTACAGAATGAGGTCCTGAATGTCGGCGGGCAATTGCGCGTAGGGGACTGCAGGATCAAAATGATAATGCTCGGCCAGGGAGCAGATGATCTGATAGAAATAGCCATTGCGCCGGTCCCAGCCGCGGATTGCTCCGCCCGCCAGACTGATGTCGGGATTGTGCACCACCAGCTCCGGGTCGAAATGCTGCTGCATGCCCAGGCCATCGCAACTGGGGCAGGCGCCCTTGGGATTGTTGAAGGAAAAGATACGCGGTTCCAGTTCGGTCAGGCTGTAGCCGCAATGTGGACAGGCGTATCTTTCCGAAAACAGCAATTCCCTGCCGGGATCGTCCATCGATGCGGCAATGGCGATGCCGTCGGCGATGCGCAGCGCGGTTTCAAAGGATTCCGCCAGGCGCAGAGTCAAATCGTCGCGGATCTTGAAGCGGTCGACGATGACTTCGATGCGATGTTTTTTTTTCGCATCCAGGATTGGCGCCTCGTCCAGATCGCAGACCGTGCCGTCGATGCGGGCGCGGATAAAGCCCTGGGCGCGAAGATCTTCCAGCAGCTGCAGATGTTCCCCCTTGCGGTCATTGATCACCGGCGCCAGCAGCATCCAGCGCTCGCCAGGCTGCTGGGCGAGAATCTGATCGACCATCTGACTGACGGTTTGCGCCTCCAGGGAAACCTGATGTTTTGGACAACGGGGAATGCCGGCGCGGGCATACAGCAGGCGCAGATAATCATAGATTTCGGTAATCGTGCCGACCGTGGAGCGGGGATTGTGTGAGGTGGATTTTTGTTCGATGGCAATGGCCGGCGACAGGCCTTCGATATGGTCGACATCGGGTTTTTCCATCAGCGACAGAAACTGTCGTGCATAGGCGGAAAGCGATTCGACATAGCGGCGCTGTCCTTCTGCATAGATGGTATCGAAAGCCAGCGAGGATTTGCCTGATCCGGACAGTCCGGTAATCACGATCAGCGAATCCCTGGGCAGGTCCAGGTCGATATTTTGCAGATTATGAGTACGCGCACCTCTAATATGTATCATATCCATCAGTCGGAATTCCGGCAGGCCAAATAACCTGATAATATACGACTTTTTGTCGCGTTTACGCAAAGGAGATTTCAGTTTGACACAGGTGCAAGATATTACCAGTCCCATGACCGGCATGGAAAGGCGGGCCACGTTTTCGCTGGCCGGCATCTATGCGCTGCGCATGCTGGGTTTGTTCATGATCCTGCCGGTATTGTCTTTGTTTGCCGAACAGTTGCAGGGCTCGACGCCGCTGTTGATCGGTCTGGCCATCAGTGTCTATGGCCTGAGCCAGGCGATCCTGCAAATCCCATTTGGCTTGCTGTCGGACCGTTTTGGCCGGAAAAAAATCATCGTCTGCGGCCTGCTGCTGTTTGCCGCCGGCAGCATCGTCGCGGCGCTTGCCACGACTATCTATGGCGTATTGCTGGGCAGGGCGTTGCAGGGCAGCGGCGCCATCGCCGCGGCGATCATGGCGCTGGTCGCCGATCTGACCCAGGAGGTGCATCGCACCAAGGCGATGGCGCTGATCGGCGTCAGCATCGGTGCATCCTTCGCCATAGCGATCACGCTGGGTCCGGTGGTGGCGGGATTTGCCGGCGTGCAGGGAATTTTCTGGCTGACCGCAGTGCTGGCGCTGCTGGCGATTGTCGTGCTGCTGTTGCTGGTGCCGACACCTGAAAAATCCAAATTGCATCGGGATGCCGAGGCGGTACCGGCGCAATTCGGCGATGTCCTGAAAAATGTCGATCTGCTGCGCCTGGACTTCGGCATTCTGGTGCTGCATCTCATCCTGACCGCCAGCTTCGTCATCATACCCCTGCTATTGCGGGATGCGGGACTGCTGCCTGACAGACACTGGCAAGTGTATCTGCCGGTCATGCTGGTGGCGATGCTGATGATCGTGCCTTTCATCATACTGGCGGAAAAGAAACAGAAAATGAAGGCGGTTTTTCTCGGCGCCATTGTGACGCTGGTGCTGGCCGATTTCGGGTTCATCCGTTTCCATGGCAGTGTGATCGGCATCAGTGTCTGTCTGGGGTTGTTCTTCTGTGGTTTCAACCTGCTGGAAGCGACCCTGCCGTCTCTGGTTTCCAAAACCGCGCCATCCGATCTGCGCGGTACCGCGATGGGCGTCTACTCCAGCTGCCAGTTTCTGGGGGCCTTTCTCGGCGGCGCGGTGGGGGGCGGGTTGTATGGTGGCTATGGCGTCACAGCAGTGTTCCTGTTTTGCGCGGGTGCGGCGCTGTCGTGGCTGCTTGTCGCGTTGTTTATGCGCCCGCCGCGCAATCTGACGAATCTGTTGATCTCGATGGAAAGTATTGCCGCCGAACGCGTCGATGAGTTTGTCGATGCGCTACTGACTATAGACGGTGTCATGGAGGTCAAGGCGCACAGCGAGGAGCGGGTCGCCTATTTGAAAGTCGACAACCGGATCCTGAAAAAAACGGCGCTGCAGCAGCTATTATCCCAGTGGGCTGCTGCCTGATCTGGTAAAATTTGCGCTGCAAGGCATCGTATAAAACAGCGCATCGCATTGGCTGTTTTATTGCTATAAACATCCCTTGGACGGGTGTTTATGGATTCTGATCAATTATTTTTTTGGAGAGTAAAAAATGCTCAATAAAGTCATGCTGATTGGCAACCTGGGAGCCGACCCCGAGGTGCGTTACATGCCCAGCGGGGGCGCCGTGACGACTATTCGTCTGGCAACGACGCGGCGTTGGAAGGATCGTCAGAGCGGCGAGCGGCGCGAGGAAACGGAATGGCATCGCGTGGTGTTTTTTTCGCGTCTTGCCGAAGTGGCTGGTGAATATCTGCGCAAGGGCAGTCAGGTCTATATCGAAGGCCGCATCCGCACCCAGAAATGGCAGGGCCAGGATGGCCAGGACCGCTATACCACGGAAATCGTCGCCGATCAGATGCAGATGCTGGGCAGCCGCAGTGGCGGCACGGCCGATTTCAGTGGCGGGCAGCAGGGCGGTTATTCTGCCCAGCCCACTCAGTCCGTGCAGCAGCCGCCCAGGCAACAGTCATCCGAACCGGAAGCCCCGCCGCCACCGGTCAGTGATGATTTCGATGACGATATTCCGTTCTGAATGACATAATTCTCGACGCACAAACAATTCTCCAGCCGGGGCGGTTCCGTCGT
>JAJRWJ010000257.1 GCA_024276805.1 Gammaproteobacteria bacterium | reverse complement strand
CCCATGCTCATGGATGTTTTCCATCCGGCACGCTGGGACTATATCTATTCCAGTCAGCCAGGCGGCGAACCCAGGGTGCAAAAAAGACTCACGCTGTTTTTCGATGGCGACAAGCTGGTCGGAGTGCAGGGTGATTTCAAGCCCAGCCGTGTTCCGGTCATTCAAGGCAGCAATGAGGTGATCGTCGATGTTCCGAAAAAAGAGACGGAAAAAACCTTGTTCGAAATTATCGGCGGCTGGTTCAGTTCCGATACCTCAGGAGTGGTTCACGAACAGGAAGCACAGCCGGCAATACCCAATGATATCGATCCTCTGGAAGATAACAATCCAGTCAACCCGGATTGATTGAAGGGCTGCACCAGAAGCCGACAGGCAGCAGACGCTGCAAAAATTTCCGGCTATTTACCGGCGGCGCGCTGGCGGCGATGCTCCATGGGGTCCATCAGCAGGGGCCGATAGATCTCGATGCGGTCGCCTTGCCGTAGTACTTGCTGCAGGCTGCAGAGTCTGCCAAAAATTCCGACTTTGTTGCTGTTCAGATCGATTCCGGGAAATTCATCGAGAATGCCCGAGATCCGGATGGCCTGCTCCAGCGTCGATCCGACGGCGATGTCGATTTCCATAACCCGCTGCCGATCAGGCTCGGCATAGGCGACTTCAACCTGCAGCGTTTCAGCCATAGATTTGTCTGGCGCGCTGCGTGAAGGAACTGACCATACTGTTGCAGATCTGGTTGAATACCGCGCCAAACGCCAGATTGGCCAGTTTTCCGGCCATTTCAAAATCCAGGTCCAGAGAAATTTTGCTGGCATCTTCGCGCAGCGGCATGAAATTCCATGCCCCCTGCAGATAGGTGAAAGGACCGTCGAGCAGGGACATGATGATGCGCCCGCCACCATCACTGACATTGCGTGTGGTAAAGGAGCGTTTGAATCCTCCCCGGGCGATTTGCAGTTCTGCCTCGACCACTTGGTCCGTGCGCAGCAGAATTTTACTGCCGGAGCACCAGGGCAGAAATTCCGGATAGGATTCTATATCATCGACCAGATCGAACATCGCCTTGGCGGAAAACTTCACCAAAGCGCTTTTGTGAACTTCCATCATGCCTAGAGTACCCCAACGACATTGAGAAAAACCAGAAAGACCGCCGCCGGTGAAACATAGCGGACCAAAAACCGCCACAGGTCGTAGGCTGGCGCAGAACCGATCTCCAACTCCTCTTCACTATGCTGCCGCAACATGATCCAGCCGGCAAAAACCGCAACGAAAAAGCCACCGATGGGCAGCAGCAGATTGGCGGTCAGATAATCCAGCAGGTTGAATATGGTGCGGTCGAACAGTTTGAAATCAGACCAGATATTGAAGGAAAAAACCGTTCCCAGGCCCAGCAACCAGGTCAGCAGGCCGGCCCAGACACAGGCCTTTTTCCGGGTAATGTTGTGATTCTCCACCAGCCAGGCTACGGCCGGTTCGATAAGGGAAATCGACGACGACAATGCCGCGAAAACCAGCAGAATAAAAAACAGCGTACCAAAGATCAATCCCCCGCTCATTTGTCCAAAAGCGATCGGCAGGGTCTGAAAAATCAATCCCGGCCCGGAACTCGGTTCCAGATTGTTGGCAAAAACGATCGGAAAAATGGCGATGCCGGCCAGCAGGGCGACAGCGGTATCCGCTCCCGCGACGATGAATGAAGTCTTGGCGATGGAAACCCCCTTCGGCAGATATGAGCCATATACCATAATGGCCCCCATGCCCAGACTGAGAGTAAAAAATGCATGGCCCATTGCGGTCAGGATACTGTGTCCATCAATTTTACTGAAATCAGGGTCGAACATGAAATCCAGTCCCTGCTGGTAGGCGCCGGAGCTCATCGCATAACCAACCATCACCAGCAACAGCGCAAACAGGCTCGGCATCAGAAAACGCACCGCCTTCTCCAGGCCGCCCTGCACGCCACGAACCACGACCGCCATGGTTGCCAGCATGAACAGGCTGTGCCAGAACACCAGCTGCATGGGACTGCCAATAAAACCATCGAACAATTTCGCTATATGATCGACGCTGTCACCGTCACCGTAAAAACTGCCGCTCAACGACTTGAACACGTAGGAGATTGCCCAACCGGCAATGACGCTGTAATAGGATAATATCAAAAATCCGGTGACTACACCCAGCCAACCCAGGTAATGCCAGCTTTCATCCGCGCCAGCATCCCTGGCCAGGGTTTGCATGGTGTTGATCGGACTCTGCCGACCGCGCCGCCCCATCATGGTTTCGGCAATCATGATGGGGATTCCGATCAGCGCGACACACAGCAAATAGACCAGAACAAAAGCCCCGCCGCCATTTTCACCAGTGATATAGGGAAACTTCCAGATGTTTCCCAAGCCCACCGCCGAACCCGTCGCAGCCAGAATGAATGCAAATCTCGAAGACCATGCGCCGTGAATCGATTGTTTTGTTTCCGTCATTAGTACACCAGTTAATTTGATAATGTCAATTTGATACTGCTTGTTTCACCGTCCCGGGAAAAAGAGTTCCGGCGCGATACGCGCACCTCTGTTCCTTCATTCCCGCCCTCCTCTGCGAGCAATTGCGGGCAAGGCCCAGGTCTGTGACGTTCCGGCAATAAAATACAAAAAAGCAAGTTGGCTTGATACTTCCAGGCAAAGCGCTG
>JAJRWJ010000256.1 GCA_024276805.1 Gammaproteobacteria bacterium | reverse complement strand
CTGCCGCCCTGTTCACTGACAACATCCAGCAGATCCACCGGGATGCCGGCATTGGCGATGTGGGCGGCGATGCCGCTGCCCATCACGCCGGCGCCGATTACGGCAACTCTGTCGATGGTCATGACGCAGCCTCCAGGATCGTGGCGATGCCCTGACCGCCGCCGATGCATTGCGTTGCCAGGGCGAATTGCCTGTTTTCCCGTCGCAGCAGACTGGCGGCCTTGCCGGTGATGCGCGCGCCGGTTGCTCCCAGCGGGTGACCCAGGGCGATCGCGCCACCGTCGAGATTCAGCTTTTCCGCCGGGACGGGCAATTCCTGCAGCACCGCCAGGGATTGCGCGGCGAAGGCTTCGTTCAGTTCCACGATATCGATATCGGCCAGCGTCAGCCCGGCGCGCTGCAAGGCTTTCTGGCTGGCCCTGACCGGGCCGATGCCCATGATTTCAGGCTGGCAGGCAGACACCGCGATGGCCTTGATGCGCGCCAGTTTGTCGAGGCCGTGGGCATCGGCATAGGCCTCGCTGCACACCAGCAGCGCCGCCGCGCCGTCGGTCAGAGGCGAGGAGGTGGCGGCGGTGACGCTGCCGTCGGTCTGGAAGGCGGGTGGCAGTTCCGCCATCGCTTCGGCAGTGGAATCGGGGCGCAGACAGGCATACTTGCCGATACTTTCACCTTTGCGTGTCTCGATAGTGATGATTTCCTCGTCGAATAGCCCCTGCTGCTGCGCTGTATGAGCCTTTTGCTGGCTGAGCAGGCTGAAGGCTTCCTGCTCGGACCGGGGGATATGGTATTGCCGAGCCAGATTTTCCGCCGTCTCGCCCATGCTCATGTAGGCCTGTGGATAGTCTTTATACAGTTCCGGATTGGGCAGGTAGTTGAAGCCGCCCATCGGTACACGGCTCATGGATTCCACGCCGACACAGAGGAACGCCTCGCCGGCCTGCATCTGTATTGCTCCGGCGGCGATATGGACGGCCTGCATTGATGAGCCGCAGAAGCGGTTCACGGTGACGCCGGCAATGCCGACCGGCAGCTTCGCCAGATGTACCAGCAGCCGCGCCAGATTCATGCCCTGTTCGCCTTCGGGAAAGGCGCAGCCAAGAATCAGGTCTTCGATGTCACTGGTGTCGATTGCGCTTTTTCGCAGCAGTCCCTTGACTACCTGTGCGGCCAGGTCGTCCGGTCTGACAACCGCAAGCGCGCCTTTCTGCGCCGGAGTGAACGGGGATCTTGCATAGCCTGCGATAACGACATTGTTCATGATGCTGTCTCCTGTGCTGCTGCGGGTTGTTGCGATACGTTCAAGGTGGCCGGGTCCTGTCGATAGCGCTGCAAAAAGGCATCGATAAGTTTCCAGGTGTGGTTCGGATTCTCCATCAGAATACCATGCCGCCGGGATTTGATGATATGCAAGTATTTATGCGTTGTGCCAAGTTTGTCATACACGGTCTCGGCGCTTTGTGACGATACCACCGGGTCCTGGTCGGCAGACAGCAGCATGGTCGGCGTATCGATGTCGTGCAGCTGCGCTTCCATATCCTGGATCAGACGGCGCAGCTCATATAAGGCCCTGACCGGCGTGTTGTAATAATTGATCTCGGGATGTTCCGGGGTGTTTTCGAGAAATGGTTTGACGCCTTCAAACGAGGACATCCAGCGCACCAGGGTATTGGTGTTGTGCAGCAGTGGCACCAGCATGAATGCCGGATTGACGAATTTTATCGGCACCGAAACGGCCACCAGCCCGAGAATTTCCGGGTGGCTTTGTGCCGCCAGCTTCAATGCCAGCGCGCCACCGGTGGAAAATCCGATCAGAAACAGTTTCGGGCAATGCAGCTTGAGGATTTGGAAGCCTCTCTGCACGCTTTCGAACCACTGCTCATAGCTCAAATCCCGCAGCGCATAGGGCGATGTGCCATGGCCCTTGATCCTGATGCCCAGGACCGTATAACCCTGTCGGGCAAGATAGTGCCCATAATCGCGTAATTCCGCAGGCGATGCCAGCAGCCCGTGTATCAACAACGCACCAAAACCATTGGCATTGGCCGGTTGCATGAAAAATGGCGATGGATCGGTGATGGCCGTTTCCCGTTGTTTGATGGCGCCGTTGTTAGCCGTGCTGTAGCTCTGCTGTTCGAAGGCCAACGCCAGCTGCTCGTCGTCAAAATGCCAGGCGGCCAATTGCCGGGGGGTGATTTTTTCATAATCATGATCTGCTTCCAGCAAGGTATCGCGAATGGTGCGCAAAGGCGCGACTTCGTTGTTGTACACGGCAATGGGGTTTTCCAGGCGGATACGGTCGAAATCATGATCGGCGCGGAGTTTGGGCTGGAAATGATAGCAGTCATCCTGTTCGCTGAGCAGTTCCGCTTCCTTGGCAAAGCAGATGAACTGCTCGAAGCGCGGACTGGCGCCGAGTATCAAATCACCGTAATCGTCGGGATTCAACAGGCTGCGGTGTAAATGGATAGCGGTGTTTTTCTGCAGTTTTTTGATGGCGATATACAGCACCGTGTAGAAGCGCTGTTTATCAATCAGCTGCCGCTTGGCGCCGATCAGATTCATGATCAGCGTCGAGGCCAGATGACTGAGATTCACCGTGACATTGGCGTAGATTCTTTCCATGTACTGATCGCGGGAACACTTGGCGTTGGTGATAAAAAAATGCCCCAACAGGCGTTCTTTCCAGTTTCTGGGGGCGGAGTGCAATTGGAAGACGTCGTCCAGCTGACGAATGTCCGGCGCCACCTTGTTCATGATGAAATGCGTATATCTGTCCCAGACACAACAGGGATTGATCGGTTCACCCATGCGGATGTCCATGTCGGTATTCTTGAGGATGATATTGCTTTCGATCAATAATTCCTCGGACTGGCGCATGCCCAGCCCGCCGGAAAACAGCTCGATACTTTTGAACAGCAGGTTTTCCGAGGAGCGGATCGGGTAAAAAGTGATGTTGGCCGGGACGATCAGCGTTGGTTTCAATACCGCTGCCAGCAGCTCATCCATGCTGTCGAAATCGAGCAGCTCCTGCCAATGCTGCAACAGCCCGCTGTCGTTTGTTCTGAAAGCGTGGCGGATAGCGGTCTTCAGGACTTCCACACCCTGTCCCAGGACCGCCGGTCCGGTGTGCTGTTTACGCCGGTCGCCGGTGATGCGGGAATAGATGCTGTATCTGCCGCGTTTGTCGATGACGCGGCGGTCCTTGACCATGCCGCCTTCCGGAAAGATGATGACCTTGCGCCCGCGCAGCAATTGCCCTGCCAGCATGGCGAACAGCCGCGGATGATCGTGTGGATAGACCCCGACCCGGCGCAGATATTTCGATAACACGGTGTCTTCGGTGAAGAATTCGCCGGAAGCGATGGCGCAGCTGTAGGCGCCGGTTTTTTCGAGGATCAGAAACTGCGGAATGAAGGTTTCGAAACGGGAGAAATGATTGAACAGGAAGATATCCCCCTGCAGCATGTGCGTGTCGGCATGCAGTGCGATGTCGACACTGAGCATATTCTTCACCGCGCTGAGCAGCTTTACCGAGCGTTGGTAAGTCGCGGTGTCGATATCGGGCCAGTCTTCCGGGTATGCGGGTTGTTGCATGGCGGCCTTTTTCAGCGCTGATT
>JAJRWJ010000255.1 GCA_024276805.1 Gammaproteobacteria bacterium | reverse complement strand
CGCCGATTTTCTTGATTTTGCTACGCAGTTTCAATGCGCGTTTCAAGCGGGATGTTTTTTTATCCATCACTATACCTTACTTCTTCTTAGCTTCTTTTCTAACGACATATTCATCGGCATATCTGACACCTTTACCTTTGTAGGGCTCGGGTGGACGATAAGCTCTGATTTCCGCCGCAGTCTGGCCTACTTTCTGCTTATCGCAGCCTTTGATCGAAATCTCTGTCTGGCTCGGGGTCTCCACCTCGATACCTTCCGGTATCGGGAAGTCGATAGGATGTGAGAAACCCAGGGTCAAATTCAATACTTTTCCTTTGACCTGGGCACGGTAACCGACGCCAATCAAATTCAATTTTTTTTCGAATCCCTTGCCTACCCCGGTAACCATATTGCTGACAATGGCACGGGTCGTTCCCGCCAGAGCATCGGCCTTCTTGTCACCTTCATCCCAGTTGACATGCACGTCATTTTCCCTGACTTCCAGAGAAATCAGCGGATGCAACTCATGGGAAAGCTGCCCTTTGGCACCTTTCACGGTCACATTGCCCGCGGCAATATTGATATCGACCCCAGCCGGGATCGCTATGGGATTTTTCGCAATTCTTGACATTGAACTGTCCTACTTTATTAACAAACAGTACAAATAACTTCACCGCCATGCCCTATGGCACGCGCGGCTCTATCCGTCATGACACCTTTGGATGTCGAAACGATCGTTATTCCCAATCCGCCAAGAACCTTTGGCAGCTCGTCTTTCGATTTGTATATGCGCAACCCAGGCCTGCTGACCCGTTTCACTTTTTCTATCACCGGCATGCCATTGTAGTATTTCAGCGCAATGGTCATCAGTGCACGGTTGCCATTCGTCTCGATCGAATAGTCTGAAATATAACCTTCATCTTTCAATACTTTAGCGATGGCAGCTTTCAATTTTGATGACGGCAGGGTGATGCTTTTTTTAGCAGATGTCTGACCATTTCTTATACGTGTCAGCATATCTGCAATCGGATCTGTCATACTCATCTTTCAATTCTCCAAATACATTACAAACTAACAGGTATTACCAGCTTGCCTTGACGACGCCCGGAACATCTCCGCGCATTGTCGCTTCGCGCAACTTGTTCCTGCCCAGACCAAATTTCCGATAATATCCATGCGGCCGACCTGTGATGCTACAGCGGTTGCGCAATCTCGAAGAACTGGAATCTCTGGGTAATTTTTGTAATTTCAGATGTGCAGACTCTTTCTCTTCATAGGAAGCATTGGGATCCCGGATTATCTCTTTCAGGGATTTCCGTTTTGCCTGGTATTTTTTTACTGCCTTGATGCGCTTGTTTTCGCGCGCGATCATTGATTTCTTAGCCATAACCGTGCCTTAATTTTTAAATGGAAAATTGAACAGCTTCAACAACGCCAAACCCTCTTCGTTCGATGTGGCCGTTGTCGTAATTGTAATGTCCATTCCTCGCAGCACATCAATTTTATCGTAATCGATTTCCGGAAAAACAATCTGTTCTCTGATTCCCATCGAATAATTGCCCCGTCCATCGAAGCTTTTCGGACTCATTCCACGGAAATCGCGGATACGTGGTATCGCAATACTGATCAGCCGATCCAAAAATTCATACATTCTATCGCTTCTCAATGTGACTTTACAACCGATCGGCATATCATCACGTATTTTAAAGCCGGCAATGGATTTTCTCGCTTTGGTGACGACGGGTTTTTGCCCGGCAATCTTTTCCATATCGGAGACAGCGGCCTGCATGACTTTTTTGTCAGCAACAGCTTCTCCAACCCCCATATTCAATGTGATTTTGGTGATTTTAGGCACCTGCATCAGCGATTTATAGCCAAATTGCTGCATCAGCGCCGGCAACACGGTCTCTTTATAAATAGTTTCTAGTCTAGCCATGATCAATCTACTCTACTTTATGAATCAACGACTTCATTGGTCGATTTAAAAAATCTGACTTTTTTGCCGTCTTCCAGAAACTTAAAGCCGACACGGTCTGCTTTTTTGGTTTCAGAATTGTATAAACCTATATTGGAAATATGGATGGGCATATCCTTATCGGCAATGCCACCGGCGATACCCTGGTTGGGATTGGGTTTTTGATGCTTCTTCACCCTGTTGATTCCCTGAACCAGCACCCTGTCGACACCGACCAGTTTCACCACGGTGCCACGCTTGCCTTTGTCCTTCCCGGTGCGGACGATAACCTCGTCGCCTTTTTTTATTCTCTGCATTTTGGACCCTCCGCCTATAGCACTTCTGGTGCAAGTGAAATGATTTTCATAAAATTTTCACTGCGCAATTCACGCGTTACAGGGCCAAATATGCGTGTTCCTATCGGTTGCAACTGACTGTTCAATATCACCGCGGCATTGCCATCGAAGCGAATCACGGAGCCATCCGCCCGGCGTACTCCTTTTCTGGTTCTGACCACCAAGGCATTGTAAACCTCTCCCTTTTTTACCTTTCCACGCGGAATGGCATCTTTGACACTGACTTTGATGATGTCGCCAATCCCCGCATAGCGTCTGTGCGAACCGCCCAGCACTTTGATACACATGACCTTTTTTGCACCGCTGTTATCAGCGATATCAAGGCTAGTTTGCATCTGAATCATGATTTGTTCCCAACGATCTTTATGACAAAAGAAATTATATTTATTTATTCGCCCGCTCGACGATCTCGACCAGTTTCCAGGTTTTGTTCTTCGAGATCGGCCGACATGAGGTTACCGATACGATATCGCCTTCCTGGCATTGATTTTGTTCATCATGCGCAAACAGTTTCGACGAACGCTTGATATATTTACCATAAACCGGGTGTTTCACCAGTCGTTCAACCAAAACGGTAATGGTCTTGTCCATTTTATTGCTTACAACCCGCCCATTGATGGTGCGAATTTTATCTGCATTCTCACTCATGTTATGCGCCCGCCATTTCATTGAGAATTGTTTGAATACGTGCTATATCACGCCTGACTTTTTTTATCTGATCAGGTCTGGTATTCTGCCCGGTACCTTTTTGCATGCGCAGGTTGAACTGTTCGCGGGCCAATTCGCCCAGCAACGTATCTAATTCCTGCTTGCCTTTTTCTCGTAATTCACTTGCTTTCATCAAATTACCGTACGCGCTGTAAAAGTTGTTTTGACTGGCAATTTAGCGGAAGCCAGTTTAAAGGCTTCGCGTGCTAATTCTTCTGGAACACCCTGGATTTCATAGAGCATGGTGCCAGGTTTGATCTGAGCAACCCAGTATTCGACACTGCCTTTACCTTTCCCCATTCTGACTTCCAGGGGCTTTTTGGTAATCGGTTTGTCAGGAAAAATCCTGATCCAGATCTTGCCACCACGCTTAACATGCCTGGTGATGGTACGGCGCGCAGCCTCTATCTGACGCGCTGTAATTCTGCCACGCGTGGTCGCTTTCAAACCGTACTCACCAAAACTGACCGATGAACCGCGTACCGCGACACCATTGTTTCGACCTTTATGCTGCTTACGAAATTTCGTTCTTTTAGGTTGAAGCATTATATTATTCCTTCAACAGTTATTTAGTTACTTTGTTCATATCAAACACTTCGCCTTTGAAGATCCATACCTTGACACCAATGATGCCATAGGTGGTGTTTGCTTCGGCAAAGCCATAATCGATATCCGCCCGCAGAGTATGCAACGGCACCCGTCCTTCCCTGTACCATTCACTTCTGGCAATTTCCGCCCCATTCAATCGGCCGGCGACATTGATCTTGATGCCTTCCGCTCCCAGGCGCATGGTATTGGCAACGGCCCGCTTCATGGCCCGGCGGTACATGATTCTTTTTTCCAGTTGCTGGGCGACACTTTCCGCAACCAATTGCGCATCCAGTTCAGGCTTTCTGATCTCCTCGACGGAAAGCTGTACCGGGACACCCATCATTGCCGCAACTTCCCTGCGCAGCTTGTCGATATCTTCACCCTTCTTGCCGATAACGATCCCCGGGCGCGCCGTATGCACGGTAATATGCGCGTTGTTGGCTGGCCGGTTTATCTGAATACGGCTTACCGAAGCATGTGAGAGTTTTTT
>JAJRWJ010000254.1 GCA_024276805.1 Gammaproteobacteria bacterium | reverse complement strand
ATCGACATGGGAAGCCCAGTTGACCGCCTTGTCGAACTTCTCTGCAACCAGCAGCTCACCGGTAACACGGTCCAGGGTGTAGCCAAAACCGTTGCGGTCGAAATGCACGATGGTCTTGCGCATTTTGCCGCCGATTTTCTGGTCCACCAGGACTGTTTCGTTGATGCCGTCATAATCCCACTCATCGTGCGGAGTCATCTGGTACACCCATTTCACTTCCCCGGTATCGGCGTCACGCGCCCATAACGACATGGACCATTTGTTGTCGCCGGGGCGCTGTACAGGGTTCCAGGTGGATGGGTTGCCGGAGCCGTAATAAACCAGATTCAGGCCTGGATCATAGCTGAACCAGCCCCAGGTAGTGCCGCCGCCGATTTTCCACTGATCACCTTCCCAGGTTTTCAGACTGGAGTTGGAGCCAACCTTGACCACTCTGCCATTTTCCCAGGTAGTGGTTTTGTTCGGGTTGATCAGAGTGTCTGAATCAGGTCCCATGCTGTAGCCTTTCCAGACCAGGTTGCCGTTGTTGATGTCATAGGCGGCCAGGAAACCGCGAACACCGAATTCACCGCCGGAGATGCCGGTGATGACGGTGTTTTTTACCACCAGTGGTGCGTTGGTGTTGGTCATGCCCAGTTTTGGATCGCCGTTCTGCACACTCCAGACGCGTTTACCGGTTTTGGCGTCCAGCGCGGTCAAAACCGTATCCGATTGCTGCAGAAAGATTTTACCGTTTCCGTAGGCCAAGCCACGGTTTACAGTGTCGCAGCACATCACGGGGATGGTGACGTCGGCATCCTGTTTGGGAGTGAATTCCCAGATTACCGATTGTGTTTTCTGGTCCAGTGCATAGACAGTATTGGGGAAAGGTGTGTGAATGTAGATAACACCGTCGACAACCAGTGGACCACCTTCATGGCCACGAAGAACGCCAGTAGAGAAAGTCCAGGCTGGCTGCAGGTTCTTGACGTTTGAAGTATTGATTTGGCTCAAAGTGCTGTATCGAGTACCCGCATAGTCACCACCCCAAGTTGCCCAGTTAGCCGGGTTCTTAGTTAATCTTTCCAGGTCGCTGTTAGCAGTCGAGATCGCTGTAGCAGCTAACAGAGCGGCCGCTGCCGTTGCGATCAGCCAGCTTTTCACAGGCTTCTTCATATATTTTCCTCCTAGTATTCTGCTCGAGTTACAGAAGTACAATTGTTTATTTAAACTAATATTAGTGTTAAAACTTTGGCTTGGGCGGCGTTCTTGCGATGGATAAATTCTAAAAGGAAAATTTCCTGACTACCGCTCCAGGTGGGTAAATTGAAGGATTTTGCCGAAAAAGTCAACCATTAAAGGAAATTGAAAATAAATTTTGCCGGCAAACATCCCCAGGCATGCCGTTTCCACCAGTCCCATTCTTTTTCCTTTCCTGACGCTCAGGGCGTTGTAAAAAAAGACAAAAGATGAAACTGTCCAAGGTCGCCTTGAGGCTGTTCAGCATTGCCACCGGTACTTGAAAATACCCGGTGAAGCCGGCGCATCAGGCACTGCGGGCGAACAAGGAGATGATTATGCGGCGGTGGCTATACCGTTGCGAGGTTCGGGTTGTCTGCTGCAGCCAGAAGAGGATCTGCTATGATAGCATGTTCCAGACTGGTGTTATCCAGGGCGACTGGACAGTTTCAGGCATGCATGCACAAGAGCCTGGCAACAGTTCGCGGACATAATTTCCTTTCCTATCGACTCACCTGCGCCACTGTCATGCCTCTTGCGGAAATTATTTTGATTACGGCGGTTTTACTGATCCTGGCCATGATCGTCGCCGGCCTGCGCCGGCAACTGTTGCTGCCCTATACGGTATTGCTGGTATTGCTGGGGATGCTGGTGGATCAGGTGTCTCCCTATTTTGCCGTTGCCGAACAGGTCAGCAAGTTTCATATCACCACCGAGATCGTTTTTTTTCTGTTTCTGCCGGCCCTGATTTTTGAGTCGGCATTGTCCCTGGACGCCAGGGCGCTGTTGATGAATATCATTCCCATTCTGGTTCTGGCGATTCCAGGCATGCTGGTTTCCACTTTTCTGGTGGGAACCGGGGTGTGGTATTCCCTGCAAATTCATTTCATGTCGGCGCTGTTGTTCGGGGCGTTGATCTCGGCGACCGACCCGGTGGCGGTCATCGAGTTGTTCAAGGAGCTGGGTGCGCCCAGACGTCTGACGGTGCTGGTCGAGGGCGAGTCGCTGATGAACGACGCCACGGCCATCGTTTTGTTCAATCTGCTGCTGGCCTTGATTGTCAAGGGGGAATTTTCTGCCGCCGCCGCCAATGACGCCGTTTTCGATTTTTTCCGGGTATTTGTCGGAGGCATCCTGGTTGGCGCCATGATTGGCATGCTGTTGGGTGAGCTGATGTCCAAGCTGCACAGCGTCAACCCGAGCATTCTGATCGTATTGTCACTGACCGCGGCTTATGCCAGCTTTATCGTTGCCGAGCACGAGTTTCAGGTTTCCGGCGTCATGTCGGTGCTGACCGCGGCAATTTGTCTGAATATTTTCGGAGTGAACCGGCTTACTCTCGAAGCGACCAAGAACATTCACGCCACCTGGGATTTTATTGTTCTGATTTGCAATTCGCTGCTGTTTATTTTGATTGGCCTGTCCGTCGAACCGGTGACGCTGTTTGCCTACTGGCAGCCGGTATTGACCGTGGTGGCGGCGGTGTTCATTGCCCGGGCGGTCAGCGTCTATCTGTTTGTTCCTTTGACGACGCGCGGCTTTGCCTTGCCCAAAGTCAGTCTGGGTGATCAGCACATCATGTGGTGGGGGGGGTTGAAGGGCGGGTTGGCCATCGCCATCGTCATGACCATCCCGGAGTCGATGCCGGAGCGGGGCTGGTTGATCGAATTGACCCTGGGTGTGGTGCTGATCTCACTGCTGGTCAGCGGATCCACGCTGCGGCCATTGATACGCTGGCTGAAAATCGATGCCTTGAACGATGACGAGAAGGCGGAGCTGGAACAGTGCAAGGTGGTTGTCGATACGGCGATAAACAGTATCCTGCATGATTTTTCCAACCTCAATCTGCTGGGCAGGGAAATGCAGAAGTCGATCAAGCAGAGATTGGCCTTGACCCTGACCCACGATGTCGGGCATTTGAGCGAGGAACAGCGGTTGAATCAAATCCACCTGCAGGCATTGCAGGCGGAAGAAGACGAGCTGGAATACCTCTACGAAATCGGGCTGGTCAATTATTATGTCTATGCGACTTTCAAGGATATCATCAGGCGGGACAGGGAACTAAGTTTCATCGACCTGCAAAATGCCCGGCATGATGTCGGCTTCGAAAATATCTTTTTGCGCATGGAAAACCGGGTCATCGATTTTCTGGTGAAAAAAGACTGGCTGCATGGTTTGCTGGTCCGCTACCAGAATATGCGCTTCGCCAATCAGGTACGGCACGACATTGCCGGCATACTAATGGCGCATGCAGCACTGAAAGCGATCAAGAACGATCGGCATCAGGGCATCGATGAAAAAAAACTGGCGGTGATCAAAGCCGTCTATCAACGTCGTTTGAGCCGTCGGCAGTCCAAATTGAAGAGTTTCGCCAACAATTATCCTGAATACTTTCAACAGTATCAATCGCTGCTGTTTTTACAGGCAGCCCTCCGCCATGCCATGAAGCTGCTGGCCAAGGACAATGCCGTGGGTAAAATAAGCAATAAGGTCTATGCGCGGGTTCAGTGTCGCCTGCAGGAGGCTGTTCGACATTTGCCGGTGATGAAAGCCTCGCTGAGTCTATACAGGCGCGATACCTGGCTGGCGCAGGTGCCGTTGTTTACCGGCTTGCCGGAGGCTTTGCTGCAGGAGCTGGCGAGATATTGCCGGTATATCAATTTTCTTCCGGGTGATACGGTTTTCCATGAAAATGACAAAGGCTATGCACTGTATATACTGGTCAAGGGCAGAGTCGATGTGTATCGCAAGGATGAACATGGCGTCGACAGGCACCTGGCGGAATTGCGGGAAGGCAGCCTGATCGGGGTGCATGCGCTGCTGGCGGAACAAAGCAGGCGTTCTGCAACAGTGAAGGCCAAGACTTATATTACTCTGTTGAAGCTGACCGCTGCCGATGTGCTCAGACTGGCGAAGGAATCACCGGAGCTGGAAAGACGTTTGCGTCAAGCCGATTTGATGCTGTAAATTGGTTGCCATGGATTTAAGTGGATCAGAGCAGGTTGCGGCAGACAGACCCTGGAAATTGCAAATCGATGAATTTTTCAGCAGTGCGGGACCGCTGCATAAAATTATTCCCGGTTATTCTCCCAGGGCGGCCCAGGTGGAGATGGCGGAAGCCATCGCCGCAGCGATCGAATCCGCTCGGCATCTGATCGTCGAGGCAGGGACAGGCACCGGAAAAACCTTTGCCTATCTGGTCCCGGCCATCCTTTCCGGGAAAAAGGTGATTATTTCCACCGGCACCAGGAATTTGCAGGATCAATTGTTCAATAAAGATCTGCCCCAGATTCGCGAGGCTTTGGCCGTGCCATTTTCCGCGGCGGTTCTAAAGGGACGCGGCAATTATTTGTGTCTGTACCGGCTGCACAATGCCATGCATGCCAATTCAGGCTTCAGCCGGCAGGATGCCGCGGCCCTGGCCAGAATCAATGCCTGGGCGAAACGCACCCGCAGCGGCGATATCGCGGAAGT
>JAJRWJ010000253.1 GCA_024276805.1 Gammaproteobacteria bacterium | reverse complement strand
TCGAGGGCAAGGCGAAAAACCGCCGCTGCAGCCGTTCTACAGCAAGGTTTTATTAACGCGGCCATCGGTAAAAAAGGGCATGTTGAGGTGCTAAAAATTGATGTGCGGATATATAAATAAATACAAATAACCAGACATTTTCACTTTTTGATGCCTCAATGTCAATTTTTTAAATGCCCAGGAAACCACTAAAGGCAGTCAAATTTAAAACCGTTGCAATCCGGCATCCATGTTTTTTTACCGCATGGAAGCTGAATCCACGTCTGGCAACAGGTATTCCGGCAAACCCTGTCAGGATGACATGACATCGGGCGCTGCCATCTAGTGTAAACGGCCAGCCATTGTTCAGGATTTTATTGTTTGCCTCATGCCGTGCGGCTTCAGCCCATGGGCGACCAGACAAATCCGGCTTGCTGAAATCAGGCATCTATGGGATCATTGTCCAGATTTTTTATCACGATACCAGCATCCCACCGATTTCAATACTCAAGAGGCAAGATACAATGGCAGGTCGTCAACATCTATACGTCCCCGGTCCCACTAATATTCCTACAGCAATAATGAATGCGATGCATGTCGACATGGAAGACCACCGCTCACCCGTCTTCCCCAAGCTGTTCAAACCTCTGCTAACTGACCTGAAAAAGATCTTCAGAACTGAAACCGGCCACGCCTTCATTTTCCCTGCGACCGGGACAGCTGGCTGGGAAATCGCCCTGACCAACACCCTGAACCCGGGCGATAAGGTTTTGATTTATCGCTTTGGCCAATTCAGCCATCTGTGGGCGGAAATGGCCAAACGTCTGGGCTTCGATGTCATCATCATTGAACGCCCATGGGGTGAAGGTATTCCTGTCGATGACTTGCAAAATCGATTGCGGGAAGACCGCAACCACGAAATCAAGGCTGTTCTGGCAACCCATAATGAAACCGCTACCGGCGTCACCAGCGATATCGGCGCTGTGCGTACAGCGATGGATGCCGCAAGACATCCAGCCATGCTGTTTGTTGACGGCGTCAGCTCCATCGCCAGTCTTGATTTTCGTATGGACGAATGGGGCATCGACGGAGCCATCAGCGGCTCTCAAAAAGGCTTCATGCTGCCGGCCGGGGCTGCTCTCGTGGCTTTCAGCGAAAAGGCCTTGAAAGCCTGCGAGACATCCACTTCCCGCCGCTACTTTCTGGATCTGAGAGACCAGCTGGCCAGCAATAAAGACGGTTATACACCCTACACCCCATCCATCCCGATGCTCTACGGCCTGCGCAAATCCCTGGACCTGCTTCTCGAAGAAGGCCTGGAAAATGTGTATGCACGACATCATCGCCTTGCGGAAGGCACGCGCCGGGCAATTGCCGCCTGGGGCCTGAAATTGTGCGCCCAGCCAGGCTTCGAGTCGGATACCGTTTCCGCTGTGATGGTGCCGGAGGACAAGGATGCTCGCGATGTCATCAGTACCGCTTTCAACAAATACAATATTTCTCTGGGGGGTGGCTTGTCGGAGGTTGCCGGCAAGGTTTTTCGCATCGGCCATATGGGGGATCTGAACGATGTTTCCCTGCTGGGTGTCATTGCTGGCGTGGAAATGGCTTTGCTGGACAACGGCTTTGCGATACAGCCAGGCAGCGGCGTTGCTGCGGCAATAGAATACTATCGCACGACTGCATGAGCTCAGAAAATGCCGATGCATCCACGCATACCTGAAGATATTTACGGGTGCTGACCCTTCTGCACCCTTACATACCACAAATCAGCCAAACTCTTACGTTTTGCCACCGGGCGAAAATGCACTGCCCAATACATTTTGCAACAGCAGAGACAAACTAATCGGAGGATTGTCGATGAGCAGCCCTAAAGTCCTTGTCACCCGGAAATGGCCAGCGGAAATCGAAGAGAAATTAGGTAAACTTTACGACGTGACATTGAATCGGCAAGACATCCCAATGACGGCAGCCGAACTGAAATCGGCCTTGCAAAATTATGACGCTATTCTGTCTACCGTCACCGATCAATTTACTGCCGAGATCTTGAATGTTGCCGACAAACGCACGAAAATAATAGGTAATTTTGGTGTAGGCTTCGACAACATCAATGTCCAGGCGGCAACACAACAGAACATCATCGTCACTAACACCCCTGAAGTCCTGACTGACTGTACCGCCGACCTGGCGATATTGTTGCTATTGATGTCGGCACGCAGGGCAGGCGAAGGCGAACGGCAGGTGCGCAGCCAGCAGTGGACCGGCTGGAGCCCCACCCACTTGCTGGGCCAGAAAGTTTCCGGGAAAATCTTGGGACTGATTGGCTTTGGCCGTATCTCTCAAGCGGTAGCCAGAAGAGCCCATCACGGATTTGGCATGAAAATATTGTTCAGCGATCCCTTTGCACCGCCTCAGGATATCGTTGACGAATTGCAGGCGCAACGCTGCGACACGATCGAAGAACTGCTGACAGAAGCGCACTTTGTTTCCCTGCATTGCCCTGGTGGAGTGGCAACAAGACACCTTATCAATGAAAAACGCCTGAAGCTGATGCGCCCAACCGCTCATCTGATAAATACCGCCCGCGGCGATGTCGTTGACAGCAAGGCGCTGTGCAAATCCCTTCAAGAGGGATGGATCGCCGGAGCAGGGCTGGATGTCTACGAAGGGGAACCAAATATGGATCGGGAGCTGCTTGCCCTGG
>JAJRWJ010000252.1 GCA_024276805.1 Gammaproteobacteria bacterium | reverse complement strand
GTCTCCATATCTGACCGCCCGGAACCAGCACCGCCCAAAAAACCCGTCTCGGCACAGAAAACAATCGAAATCGGTGGTGTAAAAGGTCCTGAACCCACCCGCTACGGCGACTGGGAAAAAAAGGGTCGTTGCATAGACTTCTAATGACCGCTCTCGTCAAACGTTTATCTTTCAACAGCACGGAAAAATGACCAATAACAGACCTCTATCGCCCCACCTGCAAGTCTACAGACTGCCATTGACAGGTATTATTTCCATTACCCACCGCTTGACAGGCGTCATGCTCGCCCTGGGCCTGGTGTTATTCGCCAGCCTTGTCTCGGCCATTGCCGCCGGGCCGGAAAGCTACGCCGCCATGCAAAACCTGCTGGACTCCATGCTGGTGAAATTGATCTACTGGGGTTTTGTCTATGCGCTGTTTTTCCATTTGTGTCATGGTGTTCGTCATTTGATCTGGGACACAGGCGCAGGCTTTGCTCCTGAATCCATGGATCGTTATGCCTGTTATGAGCTGGCGGCGTCGGTCGTTCTGACACTGATTACCTTTTTCTTCTTCTGAACAGGGTTGCATCATGCACTATAGATCTCCTCTGGCCAAGGCGCGCGGCCTGGGTTCCGCGAAAACCGGCACAACTCACTGGTGGCTGCAGAGAGTCACCGCCGTTGCCTTGATTCCCCTGACACTGTGGTTACTGGTGTTAATGAACCTCAGCTTCCATAGTCCCTATCAACAGACCGTGCAATGGCTGGCCTCGCCATTGAACAGTGTCTGCATCATTGCCTGGACGCTTGCCGCTTTTTATCATGCCGCAATCGGACTGCAGGTGGTCATCGAGGATTATGTTTCCTCGGAAGGGAAAAAAATCGCTGCTGTCTGGGCTGTCAAATTGGCTTTTCTGTTTCTAGCCCTGGTGGTCCTGACCGCTATTTTTCGCATCATACTGGTAGGTTGATTCATGTCAGCAGCTTATAAAATTATTGAACATAGCCATGACGTGGTGGTCGTCGGAGCTGGCGGCGCAGGCCTGCGGGCAACTTTTGGCATGGCCGAAAAAGGCCTGAAAACCGCCTGCATCACCAAGGTATTCCCCACCCGCAGCCATACCGTCGCAGCACAAGGCGGCATCAGCGCCGCACTGGGCAATATGGGCGAGGACGACTGGCGCTTCCATATGTACGATACCGTCAAGGGTTCGGACTGGCTGGGTGACCAGGATGCCATCGAGTATATGTGTCGCGAAGCCATCCCGGCGGTCATCGAACTGGAACATTACGGCGTGCCGTTTTCCCGAACCCCCGAGGGAAAGATCTATCAGCGCGCCTTTGGCGGCATGACCACCCATTACGGCGAAGGCCGGGCGCTGCGTACCTGCGCGGCCGCCGACGTCACCGGCCATGCGATCCTGCATACCCTGTATCAGCAGTCATTGAAGCACGATGCCGAGTTTTTTATCGAATACATCGCCCTGGACCTGATCATGGATGGCGATGAATGCCGCGGCATCCTGGCCTGGCGCCTGGAAGATGGCTCATTGCATCTATTCAGGGCTCATATGACCGTTCTGGCCACCGGTGGTTATGGACGCACCTATTTTTCCTGCACGTCCGCACACACCGTCACCGGTGATGGCAATGCCATGGTATTGCGCGCGGGGTTGCCGCTGCAGGATATGGAATTCGTGCAATTCCACCCCACCGGTATCTATGGCGCCGGTTGCCTGATCACCGAGGGAGTACGCGGTGAAGGGGGCTACCTGACCAACTCCGAAGGCGAACGTTTCATGGAACGCTATGCCCCTTCGGCCAAGGATCTGGCATCCAGAGACGTGGTCAGCCGCGCCATCACCATAGAAATCCACGAAGGCCGCGGCGTGGGACCGTTAAAAGACCATGCCTATCTGCATATCGAACATCTCGATCCTGAGATCATCATGGAGCGCTTGCCGGGTATTGCCGAAACTTCGCGAATTTTTGCCGGCGTGGATGTCACCAAGGAACCCATTCCCATTCTTCCTACCGCGCATTACAACATGGGTGGCATTCCCACCAATTACAAGAGCGAAGTGGTGACCCGTGCCGGCGATGACCCGGAAAAAGTCGTACCCGGTCTGATGGCCATTGGCGAGGCGTCCTGCGTATCAGTGCATGGCGCCAACAGACTGGGGTCCAATTCCCTGCTCGATCTGGTGGTCTTCGGTCGCTCCGCGGCGCTACGCTGCGCGGAAACAATCAAGCAAGGGGCGGCGCACAAACCTCTGCCGGAAGACGCCTGCGACCAGGCATTGAGCCGCTTCGACAGCATTCGCCACGCCCGGGGCAACCTCACCACGTCGGACATCCGCCTGAACATGCAGAAAACCATGCAAACCAAGGCGACCGTATTCCGCACCGCCGCGACGCTGTCCGAAGGCATCGCCGCCATGAACGATATCAGCGCCTCTTTCGCCGATGTCAAAGTGGAGGATCAGTCGCTGATCTGGAACACCGATCTGGTGGAAACCCTGGAACTGGACAATCTGCTCGCCCAGGCAACCGTCACCATCAATGCCGCCGGCAACCGCACCGAAAGCCGCGGCGCCCATGCACGCGAGGATTTTCCCAAACGTGATGACGAAAACTGGCTGAAGCACACCCTGATCTGGTTGCGTGATGGTCAGGTCAGGATCGATTACCGCCCGGTGCATCTGTACACCCTGACCGATGAAGTCGACTTCATTCCACCAAAAGAGAGAGTCTACTAATGGTTGAATTTACCCTGCCAAAGAATTCCATACTGAAAAAAGGCAAAACTTTCAAGGCGCCTGAGTCGGCAAACAATATCCGCAACTTTGAAGTCTACCGCTGGGATCCTGACAGCGGCGAAAATCCCCGTATCGATATCTACGAAATCGATATGGATAACTGCTGACCGATGGTGCTGGATGCCATTCTCAAGATCAAGAACGAAATCGACAGCACCCTGACCTTCAGACGCTCCTGTCGGGAAGGTGTCTGCGGTTCCTGTGCAATGAACATCAATGGCAAGAACACCCTGGCCTGCACCAAGG
>JAJRWJ010000251.1 GCA_024276805.1 Gammaproteobacteria bacterium | reverse complement strand
GGTTTACTCATGTAGCCTCCAGGTTTTTTCTCGTTGCCAACAATCATGCAGGCGATACAGAACGGATAAACACAGATTATCCGGCGATGGCGAATAATTTGCCAGATGCGCTGCGCTTATCTGGCCTACGGTGATTTATGCAGCAGGTACAATCCATTTTGCATCCCCTGCCGCGCAATACAGCATCGTTGTCATCGACCTCGTTCCCACGCGCTGCGTGGGAACGCAGGTAGTGACGCGCTGCGTCACGGACCGCAGCGCGTGCTCCGGATGGTGTTCCCACGCGGAGCGTGGGAACAATCAGCTGTTATCATTGCAGATATTCCTGAACTTTCAATGACCGCTCTTTGAATGTCAATTTCTTTTTGTTGCTGCCGGCAAAGTCGGGCAGCCATTTCTTCGCTTCTTTCATCAGTCTTTTGATTTTTTCCGCCACCTGCCTGGCATCATCACCCTGCCAGCGACCGGATTCCAGTTCCCGTAGCAGGCGGGTATCGTGTTCCTGTGGCTGTATATTTTTCAACAACTCCTCCAGATCCTTTTCCAGCGGACTCAGGTTGGCTATACGCTGCCTCTCCGCCTCTTCCTCTTCTCTTATCCGCTGTTCTTCCAATTGTTCCTGCTTGCATCTTTCTTCCGCTTGTTTTTGTCTTTGTTCAGCTACAGCGCTTAGTTTCTTCTGTTTTTGCAACTGCCTTGCATACCAGTCCGCCAGTTCCTGCTGCAAGGTATTTTCAGCCTTATCCACAGGATCGACTTCCACCAGCACCCAGCCAAAGGGCAGCAGGCCGCGGGTTTCGGCAGTGTTTTCCGCAGCCAGCCACCAAGTTAAGGGTCGCTTTTCCCATTTTGCCTTGTTTCCCTTCCCCTGCATGATTCTTATGCTCCTTGCGCCGTTCAATGTCACACCTTCCGCACCGCTGTGCCGACCCATCCTGAGCAGGAAAGCCTTGCCATCCTGCATTTTTTTCAGCATGCCCTGCTGCAGCATCTGGTCCATTTTTACCCACCATTCACTTTGCACATAGCCGCGATCCTCTAATTTTTTCCGCTCTTTTGCAAACAGATCGAAATAAAAGGCATTACAGGCCCGGGCTATATCGCTGATATCCCATTGCAGCTTGCGGTTGGGCAGTTTTCTGTCATCATGCCGGATGCCGCTGACATCCTGAATCTGCAAGCTGCCCTGTAACAGATTTCCAGTCATGGCCGGAACACATTCCAGCAATTGATTCAGATTGCTGCGCTCCGCCTGGGATTTCAGCAGTTTGCCATCTTTCATCACCGGCTCCCGTTTCCGGTTGACGGCAAACAGCACCTGGGTATCCGGTAATTGTCTGCTTCCCTGCCAACTGGCGTCGCTGACACTGATCAGGCGCATGGGATCGGTAGCGAATTTTCCCTGAAAAATATCCGCCTGGAATTGTTGGTTTGTCGGCCTGCCATGCGGTTTCCTGCCCTTGTTCTCCCGGTCTAGCAGCGCTGTGCGAATCGCGCCCTTGATGCTGCTGCCGGGAAACAGCGGCGAATTATCGACTGGATTATAGAAAGTCCGTTCGATTTCCAGTTTGTTGATGACTCGTCTTCCCCGCCCTTCATGCTGGGCGGTCTTGCCGACGCGCTTGTGGTACAGATCGGCGATGCCTCTTGCCGTCAGGACGGGACGATGCGCCATGCCGATCAACTTGTCGCGATTGTTGTTGAAGAAAGCCTGCACCCGGGTCAGCATTTCATCGTCGGGTCTGCCGCTGACAATACCCAGCAACTGCCTGCGATCGCTTTCTTCCAGCCCGTTCATGGCCGCCTGGGTATCGAAACTGTACAGGGCCTGGTTTTCATCATCGATGACGTAATTGCCCGGTTCGTAGCTTTCATCGGCGCCGATATGCACCGGGGAAAGCGGTGTGTATCTCAATGTGTAGTGTTTTATAAATCGCATGGGAGTCCCGTTTTGGTCATATTTTAGACGCGAAGCGCGGAAACGATGCTGGTTTCATACAGCCTCGGGCAAATGGATGGCAATCACCGGCGCGTAGCCCTGTTGAACGGTCTGGGGAATGGTTTTCGACAATTCGCCACTACCGCCAATCCCCTGCCCCAGCCAGTTGTCGACAGGAAATCTGGCGGTCAGCACCGCTCCTGCTTTCGCCAGCAATACCGGGCTTTTGAAGGGCTTGTTGTCCTTGTGTACGGCGCGGTCACCATGTCGGCCAAAACGGGTAAAAACCTGATAAAAGCTGCGCGCCGGGTCGAAATCCAGACCTTGAGGAGCACAAGCGGCCAGTGTCAGAAAGGAATTGGCATCGTCCCGATCAGGAAACTGAAAAGACTGAAACTGCCGAACCTCAAATTTTCCCATGCCAATGCTGGCATCCCTGCCATACCCCAGCAGCCCGATATCATCCAGGCACTGTCTGATTTCATCCGATTCAATGCGGCTTTCATCCACCAGAACGTAGCAATGCCATTGCAGTTGCGGATGAAACCAATTCTGATCCATCGTGTATGGTGCAAACCCTTCTCCCGTCGTTCCCGTCAGACGATTGATGCTGTTGTGCGGCTGGGAATGTGTTTCCATCAGGCTGTGTTTTTTCTTATCCTGAAAGCCTGCGGCGATATCGGCATCGGTTTTTGCCAGATCCAGCCATTCCGGTAGCTCACTGCGCAGTGCCGACAATGGCAGCCAGGATCTCTTTTTTACAGCTTTTCGGTCCATCTTTGGCACTTCCCGGTAATAGCAACCTGGCAGTTTGGGCAGCGGCACATGGCCTTCCGGGAAGGCATCGGAAACCACGGCGAATGGCGTCTCGGAATAGTCCTGGAGCAATTCCTCCAGCCGCCCTTCGCCAAAGCGGTTTCTCACTGCCCAGCACAACTGACCGAACAATGTGTCGCCAAGCATGGGCGTGGCGAAAGCGGTCAACGGTTTCAATGTCAACTGGTAGCTTTGCATCAGGCGACCTCGTTGTACTCGATCTGCTCCAGGCGGGCCTGCAAATCCTCGCCATCGAGCCGCAACTTGCGGAAGGCAATCTTGCCATAGCCGCGTGAACCGGAACCACCTAGACCGGTCAACTCCAGTAACTTGAGACCGTTCAGCAGGGTTGGCAGAATAACTTCATCGTCATGCACGCGCAGGGTCAGATTGAAGTTGAAGCATGCCGTGGCCGGAACCCGTTCGGTATTTCTGGGATGTTCCGCCGTGCCCTTGATGCGGTCGATGGTATTTTCCATTTTCACTTCGGTCAGCAACAGGGTCTTTTCATCCATGGCTTTCACCCATTCGGGATCCAGTTCGCAGTCCCAAAAGGACAGGCGGCTGGGACCAATTTTTCCAGCATCGATACCCTCTGCACCTTCCGGCGCTCCACCGAACAATTTGAGAATATTTTCCGCCTGCTTCCTTGTCGAGTCGGAAATCTTGCTTAGGTGACTGAATCCCAGTGGTTTACCATCGGTAATATCGACAACGCCCAACTGCCACTCCAGCAGGCTGCGCATTTTTCCCTTGATGCTGGAACCGGGAATGTAGGGTTGCTGGGTGATGGGATTCTTGATCACCGGGTTGTCGGTTCCGCCGATATGGATTTCACTGTTGCCGCTGCCGATATGCAGACCGGTGAGCAATTCGATCTGTCCGGTGATTTTCTGTATTTTGGTGAGTTTCATTGACAGGCTCCGTTTAGTTGGGTCTTTCCAGTTTATAAAAGCCCATGAAGGCTTCCATAAACAACTTGAAGGTGCGCATGGTTTCAGCACTGTCCACTTGCCGCAGACAATCGCTCAGTAATTTGACGAAGTTATGGTCGACCAGCTTACGGCCCTGGGCATAGGCGGCCTTGGCATTGAGCATGCGGATGAATGGCAAATATTCGTCAAATCTATCCGGATGCATAGCAACCTTGTTATCCCACATGATGATTTCATCATAGAATTTGCGCAATTGAGTGGCTTTGTTGGTCCGGTCATTGCTGCTGTCGGCTATGTGGCTGCCCTGTTGTTTTGCGGTTTCATTGAACAATTCCGGCTTTATTTCTTTCAGGTCAATCATGATGTCTCCCCATTTTGTAAGTAATTATCGTTCCCACGTTCGGTGTGGAAACAATCAGAAATGATCAATCCCTGTACTGGTACAGATAACTGAACAGGGCGATACGATAATCGGCGCCATATTTCTCGATGCCCAGGTGGGCGATTTCTTCGGCCAGCTCCTCTTGTCGTCGTTTACGCTGTTCTGCCGTCAATTTGCGCTTTTCCAGCATTCTCGCGGTACGATACGCGAAATAGGCATGCCAAAGGGCATTTTCCGGTCGTTCAGCTACTTTTTCCGCCATGTCGATCAGATTGAGCAGGCCATAGACATAACCCGTACTCAGGTTCAGTTCTTCCGTCAAACGCTGCAAGCCCGGAAGTCGCTGGTTAATCAACTTGTCGAATTCATCCCAGGTGACTGTCTGGTTGAAGCAGGTGACGGCATTTTTGGGGGCGATTTGCAAATTTTCTGGATTATATGCCTTGGCCTGTTCCAGCGCAGTCTCTGCCATATCGCCAACCTGGGGTACAGGCAGGCCCGGCTTGTGACTGCTCAATCCTGCTGAGAAGTGTATCGCGGGATTATGCGCGACATAGCGTTGAAAAGCTTGCCGCATGGTTTCCGCCAGTTTTATTTGTGACAACCACGGACCGATCATGAAAAAGTCGTCGCCGCCGGCGAATACCGTGTAGCTGTTCCTGTATTCGTTTTCAGATTGACACAGCCAGGGCAGATAAACGGTAAAAAATGCATTCAATTGCCGGGACAGGGCAGCGGTCTTGCTGAAACTGATATCATCCAGTCCCTTCTCAAAAATACTGCCCAGATTGTCGACATCGCCTTTCAATGTGGTCAGCGCCCGGATGCCCTGCCAGCACCCCTCTGACTACTGGAGCCTGTTTTCGCAGGCCAGATGATTCAAAGTCTTGGCATCACCTGTCTGCAACTGTTCATTGACACCCTGGTATTTTTCCCATTGCGCTTCAAGCAAAGTCTGCTCATTGGTGATCGGGATATAGGCATTGATATAACGGCGGGCATATCCATGCCACAAGGTATCTGTGGCCGTTTCCGGCAATGAATAATCCCAGGCACGACGCAGATTACCGGTATTGGCTTCCCTACCAAATTTCCCTTGGATATCCTCACTTTCGGCGAAGTTGATGTGGTAGCCGAAAACCGGTATTTTCAGGCCGCTGGGCATAGCCAACGGTTTTTCTGTGAGCAGGATACGCTGCTTTCGGGTCAACCAGTGTCCGGCCTCCATCTGATCCCAGGCCAGTTCGCTGACCGGAATATCATTGTCAAGATATTTTTTCGCTGGTGATTTGCCGT
>JAJRWJ010000250.1 GCA_024276805.1 Gammaproteobacteria bacterium | reverse complement strand
AGCCCGGATGCAGCCTCAGCGGAATCCGGGAAAAGCCGCCTCAACCCGGCTACGCTCAACAGCTACTGGCAGTTCTCCTGATGGATTTCCATATCCTTCTGGTTTTTCATGATTTTATATGCGCTCGCCTGGCTCAATTCCCGGTCTGTTGCAAATAAGCATTTTTCAATTCTATATAATGGCGACTGGAATATTCCAGATAGTCCATTTCCTCTCTTTGCAGGGATCTGGCCTGTTTTGCCGGTGAACCCAGGTACAGGTAACCGCTTTTCAGCGTTCTGCCGGGCGGCACCAGCGCACCGGCGCCCAGCATGACATAATCCTCCAGCACGGCGCCATCCATGATCACCGCGGCGATACCGACCAGACAGTAATCACCAACGTTGCAGGCATGAACGACCGCCTGATGGCCGATGGTGACACCCTTGCCGATGTTCAGCGGATAGCCCTGAGAATATTTTCCGGCATGGGAAACATGCAGTATGCAGCCATCCTGTACGTTGCTTCCTGCGCCGATACGGATACTGTGTACATCCCCTCTGACCACGGTCTGGGGCCAGATCGATACATCCTCCCCTAAAACCACGTCGCCAATCAGCACCGCACTGGCGTCGATATACGCCGAGTCAGGATAAATCGGCCGCTTCCCCTGGAAAGTTCTGATGGTCATATAACCTCCTCGGCTGTCTGTGAGCCTGTCTGGCTGAAAAAAAACATCTATACTTTACCGTAAAACCCGCACTGCAACACGTTGCGGCATTTTTAACTTATACCAGGAGAGCAGCATGGCAATTATTGATGGCTTGAAAAGACAACTGCGTTCGGTTATCGAATGGCGCGAGCCGGCTGCCGATGCACTTTTTCAGCAATGGACAGACAACGGCGACGAAATCAAAAATGCCTCGCAACTGATAGTCGGACCCGGGCAGGGCTGTATTTTTGTCTATCAGGGCAAAGTTCAGGCGGTCATCGAGGAACAATGTCTGATACCACTGCAGACAGACAACATCCCGTTCTGGACGACGATCAACAAATTCATGCAGTTTTTTCAGAGTGAGCACAAGGTCGGCATCTATTTCTACAAAACCAGCAGGATCCTGGACCAGAAATGGGGAACCACCGGCAGCATCAAATACGCAGATCCGAAATACAAATTTCCTGTCGGCCTGAAGGCCTTTGGCAATTACAGCTACCGTATTTCCGATGCACGCAGCTTCTTTACCACTGTCGTCGGCAGTCATCAGGATTTCTTTATCGACGATTTCCGGCAGGTGATGTCGGCACGCATCGTTCATCCATTGACCGACTTTCTCGCCGAAAACCGCTATTCCTATACGGATATCGACGCCAACCGCGAGGAAATCGCCCGGGGCATGGAAGAAAAACTCCTCGCGGATTTCCGCAGGCTGGGATTCACCATTACCGATTTTCGCATCGAAGGCACCAGTTTCGATGACGCCACCCTGCAACGCATCAACCGGATCGCCGACCTGACGGCTGAGGCTCAGGCAGCCAGGGCTGTCGGGTTGGATTATGCCAATCTGCAGCAGCTGGAGGCGCTACGCGATGCGGCAAGCAATGAAGGCGGCGCTGCAGGCATCGGCATGGGCCTGGGTGCGGGCATGGGCCTGGGACAGACCATGGCCAATGCCATGGCATCCAGCTTCAACAGTCCCGCTGCCATGGCGGAAACGGCCCCGCAGGGCGACGATGTCATGGACAGACTGGTACAGTTGAAAAAATGTTCAATGCCGAATTGATCGACGCAGCGGAATATGCCGCCAAAAAGCAGCAGATTCTGGATGATTTCTAAACATTGATCCTGGGATATGAACAGATGCCAGAGCTGCTCGGCGCCATTGCCGGCCAATACCGGATTATGCCGCTATTGCGGAACCCGTAATGCCCTTGACCTGCATGGCAAACGGGATTATGTCATGCATCGAACGACATCCGAGCGGGTTTGCCCCCATTGCGACAAGGCACTGCAAACCATCGACCTGCAACTGCGGGAAGATTTTTTTATTGAACGCTGTGCAAGCTGCTATGGACTGTTCTTCGACCCAGGCGAGATCGAAACATTGCTCGAGAGTTCGGTTTCCAACGTGTTCGAAATCAACACCCAGTTGCTGCGTAACATCAACAAAGAACGTTATTCAAAAGATCAGAAAGTGAAATACATCAAGTGTCCGGTATGCCGGAATTTCATGCGCCGGGTCAATTTTGGCTACCGCAGCGGCGTCATCGTCGACCGCTGCAAAAAGCATGGCGTGTGGCTGGACAATGGTGAGATAGTGCATCTTCTGGAATGGAAAAAAG
Source organism: Gammaproteobacteria bacterium (assembly GCA_024276805.1). GTDB lineage: Bacteria > Pseudomonadota > Gammaproteobacteria > Methylococcales > Methylomonadaceae > JANEMG01. The sequence goes on along the minus strand of JAJRWJ010000250.1, from coordinate 309 downwards.
CCGGTGGGCAGATGCTGCATGAACGGCAATTGCGGCGTGAGAGGGAACCCACCAGATCCCGGCCGCGAAAAATATATCCCGGCACCGGTCATGGTCAACCGGAGTCCTTTGCCGGCAACCGGGACGATGAATTGTTGTCGGTGATTTCCTCGGTCATCTTTAATTTGTTTCGATAACGGGATGACCGTGTTTCATTGCCAGCAGAGGGAGATTGCAAACAAAAACAGCACTCTTGCCTGGCCCATCATTCCAGGTTTGTCAAATATCGGCTGCCTGATAATCCACCTCTATCTGATTGACCGACGATGT
>JAJRWJ010000249.1 GCA_024276805.1 Gammaproteobacteria bacterium | reverse complement strand
GCCGCTGAACACGAAATCGATGGCCGGGTGATCGATGGGCGTCAGGATTTTGCTGGCCTCCAGGTTGCGTTCGGCAACATAGGTCTGATGCGTGGCATTGTCCACCAGGACATGATACCAGGGCTGATCCTTGGGAGGTCTACTGCTGGCGACTTGTTCATACCATTGCTCGCTGCCCTGAAAGGCGCCATCCACATCGATGATTACGCCGCGGTAGTCGAACAGTTTGTGATGCACGATCTGGCCAATGGAAAACTTTGTCTGCATGACTGAGCCTCATATTCGGTAGCAAAAACAAAAAGCGTAATGACTTGGGTTGTCACTGCGGTCTGAGCGGGTGGTGAAATCTACAAAACATCCCGCAAGGCGCTTTCCAGAGTGGCGAATCGAAACGGAAAGCTCATCTCCAGCAGACGTCTGGGAACCGCGCGCTGCCCGCCGAGCAGTAATTCTGACATTTCACCCAGCATGATTTTCAATACCGGGGCAGGGACCGGCAGCAGTGCCGGCCGATGCAGAAGCCGCGCCAGACAGCGGGTAAATTCGCTGTTGGTGACCGGGGTCGGGGCCGTGCCATTGAATACACCCTGAAGATTTTCGTCATTCAGCAGCAGCGTGATGATGGCCAGCAGGTCTTGTCTGTGAATCCAGGACATCCACTGCCGGCCACTGCCCAGTACGCCGCCCAGGCCAATCCGGAAAGCCGGCAGCATGCGCTTTAAAAATCCGCCATTGGCGCCGATGACCAGTCCGGTGCGGATGATGCAGACCCTGACTCCGGAAGCTTCCGCCAGTTTTGCCGCTTGTTCCCATTGAGCGCAGAGCCTATGGGCGAAATCATCATGGGGCGGGGAATTTTCATCCAGCAGTGTGTCGTCCTGATTGCCATAAAAGCCGACTGCCGAACCGCTGATCAGAACTTTTGGTTTGTTCCGCGCTCTTTGTATATAGGCAACCAATTGTTCCGTTGTGGCGATACGGCTGTCCAGCAGTTTTTTCTTGCGTGCCGCGGTCCATCTGGCATCGGCAATTCCTTCTCCGGCCAGATTGACAATGGCGTCGAACTGATCTTCTGTGGTAAGGTCGTGAAGACGCCTGACTGCCAGTACCGGTTGGCCGCATAATTCCGGCACCTGCTCCGGGCGCCGGCTGAAGACTGTCAGATGATGGCCGCTGTTCAGCAGTACAGCACACAGCGCTGTGCCGATAAAGCCAGTGCCGCCGGTAATCAGGATGTTCATGGCTTGCCGCCTCCGGAATTAAGAATAGGGAATGAAGGGCCGACGCTGTTTTGTTATGATTACATGGCAATAGCAATGAATCGATTACAATAATGAATGTAAAACGAGAAAAAGTAAACGGATCCATGGTGCTATTTGTTCAGGAAGAGCGCATAGACGCCCATAATTCCGCAGATTTTAAAGAACTCATGCTGCAGCTTCTGGAACAGGGCGAAACCGATCTGGTCGTACAGTTGCAGTCGGTGCGGTTTATCGACAGCTCCGGGCTGGGGGCATTGCTGGCCGGTTTGAAAAACGCCACCGCCAAGTCGGGCAAGTTCACCCTGACCAATATCCAGCCACAAGTGTTGTCGATGTTCGAATTGACCCGCCTGAACCGGGTATTTGAAATTTATCCCAATCTGCAGGACGTGTTCGCCAGTGATCAATAGAGGCAGAAGATGACCGGTACGGATCTTCAAGTTGAAGTCATTATTCCCACGCAAACCAGATATCTGGAATTGATCGGCAGTATTGGCGAGCACATCGGCAAGGAACTGGACAGCTTTCAGGGAGACCGGGATGCGCTGGCTTACCATTTGAACCTGGTATTGACCGAGGCGACCACCAACGCGATCAAACATTCCAATTTCAATGATCCGAAAGATACCGTAAAGATCACTATCCATATCTGTGAAAATGAACTGATCATCCGGGTCTATGACCATGGCCAGGGCTTTGATCTGGAGTCGGTGCCGACGCCTGATTTCGAGCACCCCAAGGAGGGTGGCATGGGTATCTATTTTATCAGAACACTAATGGACTCAGTTAGTTATAGAAAAATGAAGGAGGCCAATGTGCTGGAAATAAGGAAGTTTCTGACATGACCCCGCGCTGACCAGTGAAGATTCTGCTGACCGGCAATCACCAGGAAGCCAGCGTAATCCGACAGCGCCTGAAACTGAAAGAGGTCGAATATCTTCTGGGCAGGCATCGGGATAATCGCAGACGGCATCTTTTTATTCATCTGGCCAGAGCGTTATTGTTTCCGGGATCCAGTTTGATCCCCTATCCCGCTCCACTGCTGACCACGCTGGTCGTGCATTGGTTTGGCCTGATCGAGCAAAAGTCCGGGAATTTTTTGATTCACGAGACTTTTCCCTCAAATGGCAGCGACCGGCTGCTGCTGGTCAGCTGTCCCAATGTGCCGTTCATCGTTGAATCCATTCTGGCTTTACAGTGCCAGGAAATGCCTTTTCAACTGCTGGCGCCCCCCGTGTTGATTATCGGCCGGGAAAACCATGCCATTACTTACCTGGAGGAAAGCGGCCGGCGCGGTGAGCAGGAGCTGGTCATTGTCATACGCCTGGATTTTCATGAGCAGGAACGCAGTGCGTTGTTCATCCGGGAGATTCAACGGGTATTGACTGCAGCACTGCAGGTCGAGCAGGATGGCAATGCTCTCGGTGCACAGCTGCAGGCACTGAAAAAAATTGATTCCCTGCATGAATGGCGGGGCTTCATCGATTGGCTCAGGGATCGAGCCTTGATTACCTTTCATTATCGGTGTTTGTCCGCACGTCAGGCGGACGATTTCCATCCACCCCGGCACATCGCCTTTCCAGCGGGTATCGGCATGGATATTCAGCTGGCCAGGGAGCCGCAACAGTCAGCGGCCGGCGCGGATGTCTGGCGGCGGATTTTCTCCCGGGACAGTACCGTGATCGTGCAGCAGGTACCATTGATCAGTCCGCTGCTGCGCTGTCAGCCATTGGTTTATATCGGCTTTCGGGAGTCTCGAGGAGAAGCTGACTGGCAGGAGCATATGTTTCTCGGCCTGTTCAGGGAAGCTGAATTGAACGGTCTGGCCTGCCACATACCGGAGTTGTGCCGGAAGATCAGCAAAACAGTGACTGCCATCGGCGTATCCCGGAACAGTTATGACTATGCGCATCTGCAGGAGTTGTTCAATCTGTTCCCCAAGGTCGAGCTTTTTTTTCTCGGTACAGAGCAGTTGCATTTTCTGGCACAGTCCCTGCGACGGTTTTTATACCGCCCGGAAAGCATCAAATTGCTGTTTCTCTCCAGCCCCAGTCCAACACAGCTTTCCGCACTGATCATTATTCCCAGGACGCAGTTCAAAGAAGGCATCGAGCTGCGATTGCAGACATCACTTTGTGCGGCATGTCATTTTAACCTGCTGGACAGTCGTAAAATTATATTCGGAGGCGCCTATATCGGTATTCAGTTGATTCTGTTGCCGGATCAGGAAAAAATCAGCATCGATGTCGCGGCCCTGGAAAAGGTTCTGAACAGGATTGCCAGACCCTGGAAGCAGCGGCTCAGATTATTGCTGGAACGGGCTCTGGGTAAGGAAACCGGGGGCAGGTTATGGAAAAAATATGCCACGGTCTTTTCCGATGATTATCAGACGGCCATAGCACCGGTACATGCCATTCGGGATATTCTGCATATGCAGCAGGTTCTGCAAAATGCCGCGCCATGCATCGAGCTGTTGAAACCAGGGCATGGTTATCAGCATTACCGCCTGCATTTTTACAGTCTGCAGGAACATTATCTCGATGAATATCTGCCGGTTCTGAAAAATCTCAATCTGCGGGTGATCGATCAGGTGCAGTTCGCCAGCCGGGTCGACGATCGGGATGTTTTTATCAAAAGTTTTACCGTGGAAACGGCGACCACACAATTTCAAACACTGCATAATCTCAGGGCGGCCATGCTCGAAACCATTCAGGCGGTTCTGGATGGCCGGCTGGAGAATGATGAGCTGAACCGGCTGGTGGTATTGAACGGCATGTACTGGAAGGAAATCGATGTGCTTCGGGCCTATCGTAACTATTATTTCCAACTGGGCTATCAGGCAATATTTTCCACTTTTCACCGGGCGTTGATCAATAATCCGCAGGCGGCCAGATTTCTGTACCAATATTTCGAGGCGCGCTTCCGGCCGGACAGCGCATGGGATGACCAGGCAGTGCGGGAGGAGCAGGCGCTGTTTCCTTTGCGCCTGCAGTTGCTGGAGAGCTTCGCCGGCGTCTCGGACATCAACGAAGACCGGATACTGCGCACCCTGTTCAATCTGATCGATGCCACGGTACGCAGTAATTTCCATGTCCGGAGGGAGCTGGAGGACTACTTTGTCGCTTTCAAGATCAACAGTCTTGGCATTATCGACATGCCCGCGCCGCGACCGCAGTTCGAGATCTATGTGCATGCCGCCGATATGGAAGGCATCCATCTGCGCGGTGGGAAAATTGCCCGGGGTGGGATACGCTGGTCCGAACGTCCGGATGATTTTCGCACCGAGATTCTGGGCCTGATGCAGACCCAGATGAGCAAGAATGCCCTGATCGTTCCCACCGGCGCGAAGGGCGGCTTTGTGGTCAAGAAAGTCGCTGGCAGGGAAAATCTTACCGAGGCGGGGAAACAGGCCTACGTGAAGCTGATCCGGGGGTTTCTCGATTTGACTGACAATTATGTCGGGGAACAGGTGCGGCGACTGCCCGGCATCGTGGCCTATGACGATGATGACCCTTATTTTGTTGTGGCGGCCGATAAAGGCACTGCCCGGTTCCCGGATCTGGCCAACGCGGTGGCGGCGGAATACCATTTCTGGCTGCAGGATGGCTTCGCCAGCGGTGGTTCCAGGGGATACAACCACAAGGCGCTGGGAATCACCGCTCGCGGCGCCTGGGAATGTGTCAAGCGGCATTTTCGGGAGCTGGGACGGGATATCCAGACCCAGCCCTTTACCGTCATCGGTATCGGCAGCATGGATGGTGATGTGTTCGGCAACGGCATGCTGCTGTCCCGATGCATCAAGTTGCGCGCCGCATTCAGCGGCTGGCACATCTTCATCGATCCTGCCCCGGATATGGAGGTATCCTTTAACGAGCGGAAAAGACTGTTCGATCTGCCGGGCTCCAGCTGGGACGATTATGACCGTGATTTGATATCCAGTGGCGGCGGTGTGTTTCGCCGGGATGCCAAGGATATTCCGATTTCCGATGAACTCAGAAAATGGCTGGGTATTCGCTATCGTTCTCTGGATGGCGAAACCCTGATCCGATACCTGTTGAGCGCCAGTGCTGATTTGTTATGGCTGGGCGGGGTCGGCACCTATGTCAAGGCCAGCAGCGAAAAGCATGAGGAGGTGGGTGACAGGAGCAACGACAATGTGCGTGTGGATGCCGCGGAGCTCAGGGTCAGCGTGGTCGGTGAGGGTGCGAATCTGGGCTTTACCCGTAAAGCCCGCATCGAATACGCTCTGGCGGGAGGTCATATCAATACCGATGCGATCGACAATTCCGCCGGTGTGGATATTTCCGACCATGAGGTGAATCTGAAAATATGGCTGACCAGGCTGCATGAACAGGGCGTCATCGAGGACAGGCAGAGGGTGTTTGTCGGTGTTACCGAAGAAATTTGCCGCCTGGTTCTGGCGAACAATTATGCGCAAAGCCAGTGCATATCGCTGGATCAGGTACGCTGCGAAAGCGACCTGAATTCCTATTTGGAATTGGCGGACCGGCTGCAAGGAGCGGGCCTGCTGGATCGCGAGCTGGAATCGTTTCCACTGGCCAAGGCGGTGGTCACACGGCAAAGCCAGGTTTTGACCAGGCCGGAGCTGGCGGTGCTGCTTGCGGCCAGCAAAATGCAGCTTTCTCAGATGCTGCTGGAACAGCAGACCCTGGTGAGTCAGGATTATTGCCGTTTTTATCTGCAGGCCTATTTTCCCGAAAGGCTTGGGGAGCAATATGCAGAGTATTTGCTCGCGCACCCGCTGGCCAATGAAATCAAGGCGGCAATCATCAGCAACAGAATAATCGACCAGGCTGGCTGCCTGTTCTGCAATCTGGATGCGGAATCAGGCGAGGGGGATCTGATCGACTGTGTGAGCAGCTACCTGACCTTTGATCAGGTGCTCGAAGGTGACGCTTTCCGCCAGTCGGTCCATGCCCTGGACAATGAAGTGGCCGCTGATCAGCAATACAGACTGTTGCTGGAACTGGAGCAGGTGCTGCTGGAGTTCAGTCGCTGGGCACTGCTGCACAAGGAGAAAATTCAGCCGGATGAACAGACCATCGCCAGCTACAAACGCTATCTGCAGGAATACTGGAACTATTTTCAGCAGCACCCGAGGGCGGATGACGATGGCAGCTATCAGGAGCGGCTGGCGGCATACCGTGAACAGAATATACCCGGAGAGCTTGCGGCGCGAATGCTTTTTATCGACAGTCTCGATGACTTTCCACTGCTGGTCAAGCTGTCGATGACGCTATCCGAGCCATTCAGCCGGGTGCTGAAAACTTTCAGCGATCTGGTCGAGTATCTGGAGTTGCTGCAGGTCAATGAAAAACTGGCGCAGTTTCCGGTGCACGACCAATGGCAGCGCAGAGTGCTCAATGATTTGCGGGTCAATCTGAAAACCACGATGGGGCGGCTGACAGAACAACTATTGCAAGCCGATGTGGACGATTGCGAAGCCTATTTTACCCGCCCGCACAGCAAGCCGAAAATGCAGCGCTATCGCCGCTTGTACCGGGAAGCCAGCCACGCTCCATCGACCAGTCTGCTGCCGTTCATCGCACTGCGTCATGAACTGGAAAACCTGTTGACCGGGCGGAGTTGAGGGTGGCAATGAAGCAGTGTCCGTTATTTATAGATGAGGAATAAGCGACGCTTGTCAGAATATACTCTCCGCACATGACATCATCACCCCGGCAGCCCCTTTTTTGACGATGGCTACGTTGAAAAACCTTGCTGTAGATTGCTACAGCGGCGTTTTTTCGTCTTGCCCTCGACAAAAAATTTACCACCGAAATGCTGAAAATTCACATGCGAAGAGTATAGTTGTGTGTGCCGGAGCAATGCGAATCGGTTCCCAGGTATAAAAACATGAAAATTCCTTTGTTGGCGCTTTGCTGCGCATGGTGAAAAGACTGAAACGTTAGTAATTCTACGTTGTCAGATTTTCCGCAAACTCGCCATGCTCGCCGGGAAACGGGCATCCAGTGCCATGGACGGCATGTTTTAAGCCATTCCTGGAGCCTGGATTCCGGCAGTCCATGCTGGAATGACGATCTTTGAAAAAGGGATTATGTAATCTGACAAAGTAGATGTAAATGAAGGGTACTTGACTTATCCATTTGTTAAACATACCTGCTCCAGACTTGCTCCAAGAGTCTTAAGCCTGTTTTCCATGTTGGGGACTGTAACGGTTGAGGTTGTGTCGTTATTTCATCACAGGAAAAGTTTGAAAATCCATCAACACTGAAACAATCCCTGTTCTTATCCAAAAAAAGGCATAAATTGTTAAATCGGTTTATAACAATAGGATTTGGGCGAGTGTATGATTTGTCCAGTAATTCAAAGTTGTGGGTCAGGATGACCAGTTCCGATCTGCCTTCTTCTAGGCTCTTCCACAGCAGACCTTCCAGTTCGCTTGTAGAGCATGCGCATAATTGAGTATGCCGCAAATGACCGGGCCAATCATAAAAAACAGTCATTGGTACTTAATATACGCCATCATGGAGAAGAGGTTCGGTCAATATCTGACCAGGCATGAGACCACTATCAAGCCCCATATGTGTTGCATTATAACTGCTATCGACACAAATTCCGGCTTTTCGAAGTGCAGCAAGAGTTTGTACATTGAAACCAAAGCTACCTGCTCTAAATGCATTGATCTGTTTCACACCCGCTTGGAGTAGCAGGTTTTTTCCTGTTTCAATGAGTATCTGTTGTTCATTTGAATGAAAGTATCTAAGATGCTGGCGTTTTTCTTTGATGCCCGGCAGCAATGGCGTTTTTGCTTCGTCAACCCACTCAGTATGCAAATGAAGCTCTATTGGTTGGTTTGCTTCCAATATCAACCCGGCTATTTCTGCAAGAGGATTGGAACCAAATCGCAGGGAGAATAAGGGCTCAACAAAGAAAACTGCTTTTAATCCATATTCATTTAGTACATCCAACATGTATGGCAGGCCATACGCTCCATTGTTTGTTGGACCGTAAATGTAGTGTTGGAATGCTTTGTTAAATTTCTTATCTAGATCAACCCAGCCGTCACACCATATTTCAACATCAACTGTAAAGTAAACTTTTAACATTTCTTGGAACTAAAGTTTCGGAGTTCATTGTTTTCAACAACTTATTGAATCAGTGTAAATATTTTCTTCATGTAAGACAAAAGCCGCGCGCTTATCCGGTTGTCTCACACACCCACTGCTGCTAGTATGCAGAATATCTGCATCATCCCGGAGCAATCTTGCTTTTCGACGTACTTGAACGGGATGATTTGCCGTTCCCACGTTCACTACTGAATTCCAGCGCCTTGTTCCGGATGAGGCGACTTGCGTTGCCTATCTTGACACGCCCGCTGGAGTGTCGGGTTCGTGTGTCGTCAATGCGGCGTGACCGGCGAGTCGTGCCGCTTTGCCAATCAACCCGGCGTTCTCCGATGCGCTATTGCGGCTGCGATACCCGCCATACTTGCCGGCACAATCATGGAACGCATGCACACGCCGCTCACAGCATGGTTCTGGTCGGCTTTCTATATCACCGAAACCTTGAAGCAGATTCCAAAACCGGCATGAAGACCACTGCACCATACGCACCAATCATGGATCTGAAAAAATAACGTGCTTGCGTCGCTTCGCAATCGGCCTCATTGAAATCCACAAGCAAAGAGGGCGTGGCTTCAAGCATTAGAAAGCTGGCGTTCAATGTCCGGTTGGTTTTTGATTATTTGCGCATGACCGATAATTCGCTCGCTCAAAATAAATCCATTAGACAATCTGTTTAGAACAGTTTTGCCGTGGGGGGCACTATAGAGGATGCTTGCATTAGGCTAAAGAAGCCTTATCCTAAAATATAATATAGATGGACTGCCAGTCGTCATGAGGAATGGCGGTCGATCAGTTTTTCCATCTGTTCGGCAAATGCCTCCAGGTTGCCGGAGGTCACTGTTTCCACGGGAATGATCAACGCGGCATTGAGATCGACATAAATAAACACATATTTATCAGCATATTCCACCCGCAGCAGTTCGTTCCAGGGATATTTGTGTTTTCCGCTCGGTGATTTTTCCAGCAGATAATGGGGTTCGATTTTCAACTTGTAATCCCCGAAAATACTGACTTTTTCCTTGTCTGAATAGCTTTTCAGTATTTGCCGCTTCATATCCCATTTTACCATCACCGGTGAAGACACTCCCCAGGCCAGTCCGATAAAGCCGATATAAAGAGCTGTTTTGACATCGTTCTGGTAGGCCCACAGGAACAATGCGATTATGATCAGTATTCCGGGAATAATGAAGGTATGTCTTTTCAGTGTGTTTTGTACATGTTTGTTTTCTGAGGATCGTGCGACATTGAAGTGCAGTAGATCCTCTTCCCGTACCTGGTATTCTATTTCTAACATATCGATATCAATGTAAAGAGCGGTGGTGATTGAAAAAAAATTCAGTAAAGTAGCGGTAAAGTAGCGGTTTTTGGCGCGAGGTGGAATGACTGGAAGCGCATCAAGCCGTGTCTCATGCAGCTACTGTTTTCAGCACACAGCAGGCAGTCGCCTGCATGCAGCAGCCCAGAAACCATGCACCTGACACGCTGTGAATTATCCCCTATTTGCAACCATTTTCAAACATCTCTTTCTGCACGGGCAGGATCATTCCCGTGCGACAGTGCAAAAGACCGGCAATTCTCCAGCTTGTTGCACAGTTACCTGAATGTCGCTTTCTCTGCACGTAAGAAGTATCCGGTTATCGGAGTTTTGCGGCACTAGTTCAGTGTGGCCAAGCAATTGCTTGATGTATCTTATCCCTGTTGATGTGGACAGCGTTCGTTTAATTTGGTTTTGTGTATGCATGCTGTGAAGTTTGCGGTAATTCGATTGATTGGTTCAGTAATATATTAAGGGTAATGGGCAGGGCTATCTGGTCGAAGAATATTCCACGCATTATGTGTCAATCGCCGAGGTGATTCGTCTTAGGTATTCATACCCCTCTCAAAATGTTACTGATTTTTTATGTCGTGGAATGAGCTATCAACAACTTATAGATTTAATTGTTGCCAAATTGACATTTTAGGATATGGATCCTGAGTATTCACTCTTGAACAGGTTCCGTGGCGTCGGTTTTTAATAATATGCTGCTTCTGCTTCAATCATTGTTAAATACCAGTCATTAACTTCAATTGAATCTAAACAACTTATGCCCGCAGTGAAATACAAATCATAACCGTTTGATGTGATAAAGCCTGTTTTTTGACTGAGTTTTCTGATTACCGGATTGCTAGTTATCATTTCTATAAAATCGCATTTTTTTGCAAATGCTTGCTTGATAATGTCATTCATCATTGCTTGAGTGGCATTGCCATCTGGTTGGACAACTATATCCAATACCCTGAATAAACGTACATTTTTGAATCCTTGTGATCCTAGTTGTTCATAATTGGCAATGCGGGCAATGTAATAGCCATGCAACACACCGTCAAGGTCTTTCATTTCCATGACTACAATTTCTGTACCTTCAATTGCTCGTGCATAATGAAGCATCCAATTCAGCATGTCTTGACTTCGCTTCAAATATGGACCGGAATCATCAAGTATCTTATTCGCAAAATCATCATAACCAACATTCTCTTTTACAATAAATTTAAAGCGGTTATCAGTATTTTTAATACCGCCGATATATGATATTACTTTTATGCCCACTTGCAGGCAATAATCCAGTGGTAGGGCCAGCCAATCTATTACTGAATGGTCGAGTAAAAATCTACGAATAATCGGCGTAATCCGGAGAGGTAAAACATAGCGATTTACTCTTCCGGCAGAATGCATACGAAGTGCTGTGTATACTTTGTTTGCCGCTGGGGTAGCTCCATATGAGGCTAGAAGGATATTTTTTTGTTTCAGCAAGTATAATATTTTTCTTAATAACAAGCCTCCAGCACCATAATTTCGAGAAGTTGAATCACTATAAAAATTATAATCCCACAGGCAAGTATACTCTTTTTTTTGCCAGCGTAATGGCCGACATATCAATGCAACCACAGCAACTCGTTTGCTTCCAAGCAATGCAATGCCGGCAACAGGTAAGTCTTCACGATGTTCAGGATTAGTTAGAATCAGCTGCCAACATTCACGCGGCATAATGGACATCTGACCGTCACTTGGCCAAATAAATGCTTCACCGGCTTTTTCGAGTTCCATACGTGTGAAAAGTTGAAACTGTAATTTTTTATCGGTCATAGAGTTAGTATATTTTGTTTGTTGTTACAATGACTCATGAAATTACCTGATTACATATAGGTCTCAGCAACTTTACCATAAGTATGGTTGCCAAACTTGATAACTAAATCAATGAGATTGCATTCATGGCAAAAAATAAAATACAATTTCAATCTGGTCGCAGCCTGTTTCAGTTCTTTTAGGACTATGGCACTGAAGATTTTTGTCATCACACTCTTTGTAAATTGCGTTGGCCTTCGTGCTTTTATTGTCCTGAGAGTGGTTGCCAGCAGTATTGTATGATTAATAAGAGCAATCTGAAGTTTCCCAGTTTTTAGGGGGGGCTGGCCGAGCATGTAGGGGGGGTAATGTATTTGTTCTCTGTACATGACAAAAACACTGGAAGTTGATGTGGTTAGTTGAATCCGCCTAATTAAATAGCTTTTTTGTTTTCGAGCATGAAAATCGGTTAATTACCAATCAACGAACTAAGAAACATCTTAAACGAGCATTTTCATTGGCACAAGGCGCGATTGGATTGTTTTGCGAGCATGCTGCTGGCATTGCTGGCGGTCGCACGGTCAATCTGAAGCAATTGGCGCTCACTTTTCCAAGCCATGCACTGATTTCTTCACGTTATCGGCGTATGCAGCGCTTTTTTAGTGAGCACTGGATTGATTACAGCAATGTCGCGGGGTTTTATCATGAGACTGTTCACTGGATAGAGCGAACAGGAAATGGGCAAGATCGAGATCAATCTGCTGGAACTGGCCGTGGTTTATCGAGGCGCGGCGATTACTGTGTATTGGTTGCCGTTGAACAAGCGTGGTAATTCGAATAGTCGGGAGCGTATGGCCTCATTGAAGCGATTTTTAGACCAGTTTGGCTGGAACCATAGCAAAGGTTTTTTAGCGGACCGAGAGTTTTTTGGCGATCAATGGCTGGGTTGGCTGGTTGAGTAAAAGATCTCCTTTACTATCCGCATTCGCAACAACTGATATACGACTAATGCGTTGGGTGAGCGGGTTCGTGTCAAAATCAAAGCCCATAACCGCAGAGCATAAAGTTTGTTTCGCTAGGGCTTGGACGCTATTCGTTTGGAGATCCTTAACCTGTTTACGATATCCAAAAAATACTGCTGATAATGATTTCATTACTGCGACCGCCCCTTCCCGATCCAGTTTGCAATAATCTGTCTCGAAGTACTCGGTAATTTCAGGCGTTTGTCCAAAGATTATGAAATCCTCAAGGATTTCGCTGAAAACATGGTCCGCATCGCTATGATTCAAATTACTCTGGCTATAGGAGTCTTATTTTCAACCAAGCAGCTTCTAGCATTGCCTGGAATGCAGCTTTTACCCCTGCGGATCGGCTTTTCGGTTTCTGAAGTATGGTGTCGGCACTTTATTCAAGATTCATAATATTATAATAAATTATGGTATTGTACCCGAGTACAATATACAAATTACTTTTTCTCTGATCGGGTCTTGCAGAATTGCAGGCTGAAGCTTGTAATTCTGTTGACGGCGTGGAGGCAATTCTTGATTTTCCATTGTCTCGTCGTCAGTCGCTGTGAATGGAGTTGCATTTACCATGCAAACAGCACTGTCTGCTGTATTCGTGCTGTCGACGGCAAACCTATATGCTTCCGGGCAGCCAGGAGGCAGCCTCTGGGGGTTGCAGTTCAGTAATCCCGTCAATCCCGATCTCACCGCCGGCGACCCGAAAAAGTTCGGCAGGAAGAATGATCCGATGGTTGGCAGGAAAGTCGGGGGACAGATAGTCTTTGGCGGTGGTTTTGGCTTGTATGCTTATGATGAAGACCAAGGTATCAAACTGGTCGGCGG
>JAJRWJ010000013.1 GCA_024276805.1 Gammaproteobacteria bacterium | reverse complement strand
TGCGGTCATGGTTTCCTCTGCAGGAAGCCTGCTCAGATCCGGATTCCATGCGGGTAAATCAATAAGGTGCTGAATTTTCTCGATCATTTTTTCCTCCAAACTCAAGCAGTACGGCGCAATGAGCAACTGCTGATGTCATGTGCGAAGAGTGTAAACAGTCGTTATTTCAATGTCATAGAGTGATAACGATGGGTGTTGGCAATTTTACAGAGTAGACCTTGCAAATGGATTAAAAATCCGGCGGAATTGCGAAATCAACTGTTTCCTTTTAGTTGACAATGCGAGGATTGTTTGGCTGTTAGCAGTAGAAAAAACATACAGTCCGGTTCGGGTTGTTCATGCCGGATGGATTTTGCTGGCAATACGTTTTTATTGTTATAACAAGGCAGGGTTGTGTCCGCGCCACCACGGATAGTGAGTTTTTATCCATGAAATCGGCTGAAACTTATGGGTAATCAGAAAAGGTTTATGATGGTTTCAGATGTCACAAGACAGAATTATCCTGTAGTTGAATAAAAACGGCATGTCGGGGATACTAGCAATAATTACAGGTATGGAATCTCGGCAGCGTAGTTCAGCCTGGTCAGCCACTTGGTCTTTTCCATGAGCATCATTCAGGATTGCTACAATATATACGACAGGGAATACGCCAGGCGACTGCAGCGAAAGGCAATGAAGAATGCCGTGGAAATGGAGATTGCCGGCAACCTGGCATTTATCCGGGAGGCGGTGCGCGCGGGAATTGGCGGCGCTGAAATCGTTGCCGGGCTGGAGGACCGGCAGTTTATTGCGGCGCTTGCTGCAGGCATGGATTTGAACGATATTCGGAAAGCCAGGCTTTCCGGTAATACTTTTGCCGGTATCGATGAATTCAAAAAATATGCCGGCTGGAGTACGGAAAGGCTTATCAAGAAGGTCTATGCAAGAATTGCCACACTCAAGAGGTTGCTGGCAGTGGATGCGAGTATCGATTTCTCGCGGAAATTACAGTATCTGTTCAAGCTGCTGTTGTTGATCATTGCGCATATAGACAACAGGCATTTGATTGTGCGAAAAAGCACAGCATTGAACAATGACCAGATTACATTCAGCAAAATGGAGAACAGCCATGACTGAAGTCGTCAAACCCGGCATGATGAATTATCGCCGGCATGTATTGGTTTGTGTCGGCTCAAAATGTACCGAAAACGGGGCGGGACTGGCGCTATACGAGGAATTGAAAAGCAAGCTCGAGGCGGCGGATTTGCAGCGCGGCGAACTGCGGGTAATACGCAGCAAGGTTTATTGTCTGGGGACCTGCATGTCAGGGCCGCTGCTGTGCGTGCAGCCGGAAGGGGTCTGGTATTATGCCGTGGACAGCGAAAAGCTGGATAAGATCATCGACCAGCATCTGCGCGGTGGTGTGCCGGTTCAGGAATACATCTATCATCAGGGGCCACAGGCTGATGGTCCGGAGAATGGTCACAGATAGCTGCACAATTCCATGTCCGAGATCAGCGGATTTGAATCCTGAGTCGCGGATTTCCTTTCACTGTCTTGCGCCCTGGCATGACCCTGCTCCAGGACATGCATGAATTCAGGTCTGAAAATCGGGTCGAAATTGGCCGATGATTCGGCAATGGACAGGGTTTGCGCGGCACTGAAATTGTTTTGCATCATTTCCGGGTTGTGTAAGTTCATGATCGATTTCTCAAATATTAAAAAAACCTATTGTTCTACAGCGATATTAAAATTACGTTAAAGTTTTATGACAATTATGTGTCAACGGATACAGACAGGGGATTCGATCAATCCAGCCAGGTCGTATGGCTTTTTGCGCATCGAAACTGGACTTTATAATAGCCCCATGCTGCTGTAGAGGCCGGGTCCTGAGTGATGCTGACTACTGATTTCGCTGTGCGAAGAGTAAACGCGCGGGAGGATTCAGTAATCCTGCCTGTTGCTTTCAGTATAGTAAAAAAACAGCACTTTTGCAGTGGCGCCGTAAAGGTGTGGTCTGTGTGCAGGCGGTGGAGGAAAAACAATGCCGAGGAAAATCAGGTATACCAGGCTGTGGCGGGTTCTAGTGGTGGCCATGCTGTCTTTATGCGTGTTCCCGGTCGCAGCGGAGATTGCCATCGCGGTACTGGAATTCGAGCTGCGCGATTTGACGCTGGCGCCAGGCAAGCCGGCGGAAGTGAAGCGCACGGCATCGATCAAGCCGCTGCTGGAAGATCAGCTGCGGCGGGCGGGATTTCGCATCGTGGCCATCGACACAACGCGCCAGCAGCAGGCGGATGGTGGCGTTGGCTATCTTTTTCAGCACCATGATGCGGCGGCTGCGTTGGCGAAAAATTCCGGCGCCGATTATCTGGTCGTCGGCCGGTTGCACAAGCCGAGTTACCTGTTTGCCTATCTGATGGTGCATCTGGTCGATGTCGACAATGCCCGGCTGGTCGGCGACTACGTTACCGAAAGCAAGGGCCGCGCACATAAATTGACCCTGAAAGCGGTGGAAAACCTGGCCGTGAAGATCAACCGGACGCTGGAGCGATTTTGAGCCACGGATTACAAGGGGTGGCAGCACCTGGTTCAGGCATCGGGACGTCAGGTTGCCGTGAACGGGGCTGGCGCCGCCGGTGTTATCGTGGTTTGATGGTAAAAGCACCAAGAGTCAGGCCCAGATCGAAGCCACGGCCTCTCCCTGACTGCGCCAGAGACACTTCGCCCTTGGTCATCACCGTGCCTTCCACCGACTTGGTGGCGCCCGCATGACTGTTCAACAGAACATAAGTGCCAAAGGTTTCCTGAATGTTTTTTACTGCGGTAAAGCGTCCCTTGCCACGGCTTATTTCCGACTTGCCAATGCTCAGGCCGGCGCTTCTGGAAACGATGCTGACGCTGGCGCGCTGGCCGTTTTTGCAGGTTATCGTGCCGCGCCCATGGTATTCCTTGTAAATGAACGACCAGCCTTTCATCTGGTAATGGATGCGACAGGAAGTCATCGCCGATGCCGGCAAGGAGAAGGTCAGGCCGATCGTGGCCGCTATCAGTATGGTAAATCTATGCATGGTTTATTCTCACGTCAGATGTAGCGCGGATTCTTGACAATACAGCAGTATAGCCACATTATCTGAAGATCTCATTAACAACTGCCGAAGAAACTCTTCCGGGGTATTTCAACCGGCGGAAGAAATTTGCAGTGCCAGGATCCCTCCTTTCCCCGGCATGACAGGCGGAAGTCAGGGCTGTCTTTTTAAAATCATCGAGGCGGCAAATTATTGCGTTATACTATGCACTGGCAGCGCAATCAGGAGAGGTGCCGGAGCTGGCCGAACGGGCCTGACTCGAAATCAGGTGTACGCTCGCGCGTACCGAGGGTTCGAATCCCTCCCTCTCCGCCAATTTTTTAACAACAACTATTTATCTGCAGGGCAAAAAGGTTGTTCAGGAAGTCAATGGCTGGCCTTGCTGTCATACCGAAGGATCATGGTGATCTCGTTGTAAATTTGCAAAGCTGCGCCGAAATCGAGGTTGACTGATGGCAGATAGTGAATCGATACCCCTGATTGTCCGCGCCCGATGTGAACGACGCCTGGATCGACCGCAAGGCCGTCGATGAACAGGACGGCGGCATCGGC
Source organism: Gammaproteobacteria bacterium (assembly GCA_024276805.1). GTDB lineage: Bacteria > Pseudomonadota > Gammaproteobacteria > Methylococcales > Methylomonadaceae > JANEMG01. The sequence goes on along the minus strand of JAJRWJ010000013.1, from coordinate 7,998 downwards.
AAGGTGGGCTACGAAATCAACTTCAACCGCGAGTTCTTCAAATACCAGCCGCCGCGGCCGCTGGCGGAAATCGATGCCGAACTGGCCGAGGTGGAAAAGCGCATCATGGACATGCTGAGGGAGGTGACGGAGTGATTGCCTGCCACCCTGTAGGTCGGGTTAGCGCAGCGTAACCCGACGGGAACCCCAGATATGCAATACCGACGCACATACATCCCCGGTGGCTCCTTCTTCTTCACCCTGGTGACAGAGAACCGCCGCAAACTGTTCCACGACAAAACCAATGTGGATCTCCTGCGCCAGGCATTCCGTAAAGTGAAGGAAAAACATCCTTTCGAGATCGACGCGATCGTCGTCCTGCCGGATCATCTGCACAGCATCTTGACCCTGCCACCGGGAGACGCCGATTACTCCACTCGCTGGCGGCTGATCAAGACCTGGTTCAGCAAACACTGCCCGGGTCACCTGCGTAGAGCACCGAATCCTGCCCGCAAGGCAAAAAGACAGCAGGCGATATGGCAACACCGGTTCTGGGAACACTGCCTGCGAGATGAAACCGACTTTTCAAGGCATGTCGATTATATCCACTATAATCCGGTTAAACATGGATATGCCGATGCGCCGGTGAACTGGCCGTACAGCAGCTTTCACCATTATGTCAGGGCCGGAGTCTATCCGGCCGATTGGGGCGCGGAAAAAATGAATTTCGAAGGTGTTGGCCATGAATGAAAGCCACCCCGTAATGGTAGGTCGGGTTAGCCCGCAGGGCGTAAGCCGACGAGCAGCCACGGCGAGATGGATTGTCGGGTTACGCTGCGCTAACCCGACCTACGGTGCTTATTTGATAGTCATTTGACAGAATCCCCTGACAGGCGGGGTATGTTTGCGTGAATTTTCTTAAAAACAATAGGTTACACCCTCTCTGTCTATTTGATGCTTATTTGATGGCGCCCGCTCGCCGGACCCGCCGGAAAAGACGGGTGGGCTTGTCGTGACGATGGCATGGAGGGTAATAAAGTGAGTGGCATCGCTAGAACAGGGAACGGCCCCGCTGCCGGAACAAAGGCGTATGGTGGCATGCACAGCAAAGTAATAGTAGGTCGGGTTAGCCCGCAGGGCGTAACCCGACGAGCGGCCCAAGGCGCGGGTGGATTGTCGGGTTACGCTGCGCTAACCCGACCTACGGCTGCGGGAGGTGACGGAGTGACCTGCGATAGCATCCCACTGAGGTATGTCAGCCAGCTTTACCCGCCAGTTTCTTTCTACGGGTTTCAGGATGACGATGACCTGACCTTTTTGCCTATGGATCGGGTGAAGAATGGATACTTTCTGTCCAATTCAGACAAGTACTCAAAGTATGTGTCGTCATACAATGCATTTGAGGAAGGCGATATTCTTTTGGCGAAGGTGACGCCATGTTTTGAAAACGGAAATATCGTCATCGCCGAAAATCTGGTGAATGGAAAGGGCTTTGGGAGTTCAGAGTTGTTCGTTGTACGGCCGACAACCATTGATAGAAAATTCCTTTTCTACTATTTCCAGTCATCCACTTTCAAGCAGGAAGGGGAGGCATCCATGACAGGTGCGGGAGGGCTCAAGCGGGTGTCGCCTGACCTCCTTCGTCAGCATCACGTTCCTTTGTCCTCGGAAACCGTACAGCAGGCCATCGCCAACTACCTCGACCGTGAAACCGCCCACATCGACGCCCTGATCGCGGAAAAGGAACGCATGCTCGCGCTGCTGGAAGAAAAGCGCGCCGCCCTCATCAGCCAGGCCGTCACCCGTGGCCTCGACCCCGATGTCCCCCTCAAACCCTCCGGCCTGGACTGGTTGGGGGATATTCCGGTGCATTGGGAAATCCGCCGTTTGAAGTATCTTGCACAAGTCAGAGGAGGGTTAACGCTAGGTAAAAAGAATACGGGAAGCAATCTGGTTACCATGCCATATCTAAGAGTAGCGAATGTTCAAGATGGTTACTTGAAGCTGGAAGATGTTGCCACTGTAGAAGTTTCGGAGTCAAATGCCAAAGGGTATTTACTGAAATATGGCGATGTATTGATGAACGAAGGAGGGGATATAGACAAGCTGGGTCGTGGCTGTGTCTGGCGTGAAGAGATTGCTCCGTGCCTGCACCAGAATCATGTTTTTTCAGTGCATCCTTACGCTGTTTCATCCGAGTGGTTGGCTGTATGGACTTCTACATTCCAAGCAAAATATTACTTTGAATCCAAAGCGAAACGGGCAACTAACCTGGCTTCTATATCAGGAACAAACATTAAGGAATTACCTGTACTCATGCCGCCAGAAAACGAACAGAAAGAGATTTTGATGTTCATCGATGATGCAATCAAGAAAATCGATCTCTTGCAGATTGAATTGAAGACTACGGTTTCTCTACTGACAGAACGCCGCACCGCCCTCATCACCGCCGCCGTCACCGGCCAGATCCCACCGGAGGAGATGGCGGCATGAATCGAATTCCGGCGGTCTCTATTCCTTCTATCGTTACCGAAATTGGCTCGTTAGTTAAGAAAACCGCTCAAACTTAATTAAGGCGTTGGGTTAGTTAACGTAAACATGATGAGACAGGGTCCAGGCATCGGGGGTATCGCCTTATGAACACCCGCGTGGCGGTCAATCCCGAACTACTCCGCTGGGCGATGCCAATGGCGCGAGACAGTCGCGTCGCCCTCCAGGAAGCGGATCAAGATACCGAATGCCTGTATCGGCCTGGAGATTAAATTCATGTCGCCCTATGAAATGCTGCGCCATGAGCAGGCGCGGTTTGTTTTGGGAGGCTGAGGGTGGTTTTGTGTGGTCCGATGGGTTGGCGAGGCGGCTATTTTTATTTTGTGTCACAATGTAAAGTATATGGCAATGGTGAGTTTATATGGCACATGCTGACAGTGAAATCCAGATTGGCGCACAGGGCCGGATCGTGATTCCCGCGCATCTGCGCAAGGCCTTGCGCTTCAAGCCCGGTGATCGGCTGGTGGCGCGTCAGGTGGGTGAAAGTCTGGTGCTGGAGCGGCGCGAGGCCATCGAGAAGCGTTTGCAGGATCGCTTTCGCCACATTCCCCGCGAGGTCAGCCTGGTGGACGAGTTGCTCGCTGAGCGGCGGGACGAAGTTGCCCGCGAGGAACAGGATCCTTGAGCACGGTACTCGATGCTTCCGCCCTGCTGGCGTTTCTCCATGACGAGCCGGGCGCGGCTATGGTCTCCGAAGTGTTTCACGGGGCGCGGGTTTCGACCGTTAATTGGTCGGAGGTGTTGCAAAAGTCATTGCACCGACAGGTGGTGATCGATGGCATGCAGCAAGAGTTCATGGATGTCGGCGTCGTGTTTGAGCCTTTTACCGCCGCACAGGCGGAAATGGCCGCTCGGCTTTGGGCGGAGGCTCGCGGACAGGGGCTTTCTCTGGCCGACCGGGCCTGCCTGGCGCTTGCAAGTGAGTTGAATGCAACGGTGTTCACTGCGGACAGGGTCTGGTCGGCGCTGGATTTGGGCGTCGATATCCGCCTGATTCGCTAACGGAGGTGCAAGATAACAGACCTCCGAAGCCGCCTTCGAGACCGCCATCGAGGATGTCTTGCTTGCACAGGGATACGAGAAGCACGATTCCAGATCGTTCGACCGCACGCAGGCCATTTTCCCCGAGGTGGCGCTGGATTTCATTCGCGCCACCCAGCCAAAAACCTGGGGCAAGCTCGAAGCCCTGCACGGTGACAAGACCGGCGAGCGGGTTCTGGAGGCCCTTTGCAAGTGGATGGACCGGGAAGGTTCGCTGGCGACGCTGCGGCACGGTTTCAAGTGTTTCGGCAAGATCCTGCGTATCGCCTTTTTCCGCCCGGCCCACGGTCTCAACACCGATCTGGAAGCACGCTACCGGGCCAACCGCCTGGGAATAACCCGGCAGATTCATTTCAGCCCCAAATCCAAACAGTCGCTGGATGTCACGCTGAGCGTGAACGGCGTGCCGGTGGTCACGCTGGAGTTGAAGAACCCGCTCAGCGGCCAGACGGTGGCCAATGCCATCCACCAGTACCGCAATGATCGTGATCCCCGCGAAAAGATTTTTGCGTTCAAAAAACGCAGCCTGGTGCATTTTGCCGTGGATACCGAAGAAGTACACATGACCACCCGCCTGGCTGGCGCATCGACCCATTTTTTGCCCTTCAACCGGGGGCGTGAGGGTGGCGCAGGCAATCCGCCCGATCCACAAGGCAGGAACTATCGTACCGCCTATCTATGGGAAGAGGTGCTGCAGTCCGACAGCCTGCTGGATCTGCTGGCGCGTTTTCTTCATCTTCAAATCGACGAGAAGATGTCGGATGAGGGCAAGAGGATCAAGAAAGAGACGATGATCTTCCCCCGTTATCACCAGCTTGAGGCCGTGCGCCAACTGGTGGCCCAGGCGGCCGGGGAAGGCGTTGGTCATAACTATCTGGTGGAGCATTCGGCCGGCAGCGGCAAGAGCAATACCATCGCCTGGCTGGCCCATCGCCTGTCGTCCCTGCACAACGCGGACGATGAGCGGGTGTTCGATAGTGTCGTGGTGATCACCGACCGCGTGGTGCTCGACCGGCAGTTGCAGAACACCATCTATCAGTTTGATCACCGCCAGGGCGTGGTGCAGAAGATTGATGAGAATTCCCGCCAGTTGGCCGGGGCGCTGGAAGCCGGGGTGCCGATCATCATCACCACCTTGCAGAAATTTCCCTTTGTCTCCGGGCAGTTGATGAAGATGGCGGAGGAGCGTGGCGATGGGCCACGCGGACATCTGCCCACCCGGAAATTTGCGGTGATTATCGACGAGGCGCACAGCTCCCAGTCCGGTGAGACGGCTACTGAGTTGAAGGCTGTATTGGGTGGCGCGGGTTTGATCGAAAGGGCCAGGGAGATGGCGGCGGATGAAGCAAAAATGTTGGGTTACGCTACGCTAACCCAACCTACGGATCATCATGCGCAGGTAGGTCGGGTTAGCCCATCGGGCGTAACCCGACAAGCAGCGGCCAATGGCGGGGAAGGAGATGAACTGGAATGCCTGTTCCGTTCCATGGCCAAGCGAGGCCGTCAACCCAATATGAGTTTTTTCGCCTTTACCGCCACACCGAAACACAAGACCCTGGCCATTTTCGGTCGCAATGGCGAGCCTTCGCACCGCTACACCATGCGCCAGGCCATCGAGGAAGGGTTCATCATGGATGTGCTGGCCAACTATGTCAGCTACAAGACCTATTACCGGCTGATCAAGGCCTGCGAGGACGACCCGGAGGTCGAGCGCAAGAAGGCGGCGCGCGCGCTGGCCAGGTTTTTGAAACTACATCCTCACAATATTGCCCAGAAGACCGAAATCATGGTCGAGCATTTCTATCAGCACACCCGACATAAAATCGGCGGTCACGCCAAGGCGATGGTGGTAACCGGCTCGCGGCTGGAAGCGGTGCGCTACAAGCAGTCGTTCGACCGTTATATCAGCGAGAAGGGCTATCCGATTAAAAGCCTGGTGGCCTTCTCCGGCACGGTGGAGGATGACCAGGTGCCGGACAAGACCTATACCGAAGTGGAGATGAACAACGGCGTCAAGGAAAAAGAACTGCCGGAAACCTTTGCCAGGCCCGATTATCGAGTCCTGCTGGTGGCGGAGAAGTACCAGACCGGCTTCGATCAGCCAATGCTGCACACCATGTACGTGGACAAGCGCATCGCCGGGATTCAGGCGGTGCAGACGTTGTCACGGCTCAATCGCACGCATCCGTTGAAAGAAGATTCCTTCGTGCTCGACTTCGTGAATGATCCCGACGAGATTCAGGAGGCGTTCCGGCAGTATTACGAAGGTTCGGTCATGGGGGAAGAGGTCGACCCGGATCGGCTCTATGAGGTAAAAAGCGAGTTGGATGCTTCCGGAATCTATCTGCAGCAGGAGGTCGATACCTTCGCAACGATCTTCTTTGCGCCCAAACGTCGGCAGTCGCCCTCCGACCACAAGAACATGAACGCCATACTTGATCAGGCGGTGGCACGTTTTCAGGCGCTGCAGGAGCAGGAAGAGGAAGAAGCCGAGCTATGGCGGGGCAAGGCTCAGGCATTTCGCAATCTCTATGCGTTTCTGAGTCAGGTCATCCCCTATCAGGACAGCGATCTTGAGAAACTTTACACCTATCTGCGTCACTTGGCGTTGAAGCTGCCCAAGCGGAAGAATGGCCCCGGCTATCAGTTCGATGAAGAGGTGGAGCTGGATTACTACCGGCTACAGAAGATCAGCGAAGGTTCCATCAGTCTGGGTTATGGCGTTGTGAACCCCCTGGATGGCCCCCGGGAAGTTGGAACTGGCATGGTTCGAGAAGAGGATGTGCCACTCTCCAGCCTGATTGACATCATCAATGAACGCTTTGGCTCCGAGCTGACCGAGGCGGACCAGCTCTTTTTCGATCAATTGGCCGAAGTGGCTATACAGGATGACGCCCTGCGCCGTGCCGCAGAGGCTAATTCGGCGGACAAGTTTCAACTGGTTTTCCGCCAGGCCCTGGAGTCGCTCTTCATTGAGCGAATGGACTTGAATGAAGAGCTGTTTGGCAATTACATGAGTAACCCGGAAATGCAGGATGTGGTTTCAATCTGGCTGGGCGAACAGGTCTATAAACGCTTTTCTGATACCACAGAAAAGCCAAAAGACCCCGCTGCGCCTTGATGCGATCGTTGCCACTCTTCGCGCAGGAACAAGCAAAAAACGAAAAAATCTATCGTCTTTCTTTCATTCCCCTGTCCTGCGTGGGAATGCACTTGGCAACGCGCTGCGTTACGTGACGCGGAGCGTCGCCTGAGGGGTTCCCACGCGGAGCATGGGAACCATCAACCAAGGAAATCCTGGTAATCCCGAGCAATCATGTCGATCCTGTCAAAAGCAGGTTCTTGCCGGGATGACAAGACACCTGTTTGCAACAATCACCGCCGTTCTTCGATTTCACGCTGTGCGCGAATCACACCTTCAATCCTTATCTGTTATGCGCTTGACTGATATTATCGATGATCGTATAGTAAAACCATTTCTATATCGATAGGTTACCAGCATGCAATCTGTTACAGTCTCCCCAAAATTTCAAGTGGTTATACCAAAAGAAGTACGAGACGCCATGGGTATAGTATCCGGACAGAAAATCCAGGTATTGACTTATAAAAATCGTATTGAGTTGATTCCTGTCAAACCTATAAAAAATATGATGGGTATTCTAAAGGGGATTGATACTAGTGTTGAGCGGGATGCCGACCGAATATGAATGTTGTGGACTCATCGGCATGGCTATCTTTTTTCGCCGGTGATGAAAATGCCGAGATATTTTCTCAGCCTATTGAAAGAATAGGCGCATTGATTGTGCCAAGCATTACCATTACAGAGGTATTCAAGTGTGTATTTCGCCAGTGTGGTGAAGATTTGGCGTTAGAATGTGTAGCTCAAATGGAACAAGGTCAGGTAATTCCATTAGATAGTTCATTGGCTATAGCTGCAGCCAGCTACGGTATCGAATTAAAATTACCTTTGGCGGATAGCATCATTTATGCAACAGCAAGAAAATATAATGCCTTGGTATGGACACAAGATTGTGATTTTGAGTCACTTCAAGGTGTGAAATATTTTGCCAGGAAGTAACAAAAGTAGTAAGTATTCAGAACCCCTCTCAATACTTACCAACCGGGTGGTTTTGTTGGGGTTCCTATCGTCACCCCAGCCTTCTCCCAGAGGCTGTACCGGTGATTCACGTTCACCGCCGGTCTTCTATTTCCCGCATGGTTGCGTTGATCCAGGCTTCCACTTCGCTGTTGATGTCCTGTGCCTTGCGGCCCTTGCTCTGAATCAGCGGGCCGATGCGCACGGTGATGGTGCCGGGATATTTCAGGAAGCTGTTGCGCGGCCAGAATCTGCCGGCATTGTGGGCAATGGGGATAACCGGGTAGCCGGAGCGCTGCGCCAGCAAGGCCCCCCCGGCGTTGAATTTTCTT